>NZ_BAABHO010000002.1:0-233755 GCF_039542135.1 Actinomycetospora chlora | reverse complement strand
AGGGGGGTCCAGATTCACCCGTCGCCAGGGGGTCAGCTTTCAGGCGTCGTCAGCACTCAGCTCGTCTCGACCAGTCGCCTGAGCAGGGGAAACGTTACCGGCGGACTTCGGCAGACTGCCTCGGATGCGAGCCCGCTGCTGAAGTACTGCTGAAGTGCCCCGGACCTATAGCAAGGTCAGCTCCAGCCGCGTGCGACAGCCCAGAGGGAGAGTCCACGGCCCTCACGACGGAGTGCACGCCAAGTCCTGATCGTCCGCATAGGTCCGGACCATGCTTGAGACAATCTCGACTGTTCATCGAACACGTGTTCGCGAGCGACGTCCTCCAGGCGCCGGGTCAGAACGACGCGTACAAGACGGGCGAGAAGAGCAGCCCGAAGAAGCCGAGGAGCGCCGCAGCCGTAGCGACGCCGTGGCCGGCCTGGCCTGTGCGGTCGCACTCCCTGGCGCCGATGATTCCGAAGATCAGGCCAAGCACGGACCCGATTCCGCCGAGCCAGAGCAGCGACATCAAGAGGGCGAAGATCGCCGTCCCGCTGGTCACACCGGAGGGCGCCTGCGGCTGCTGCACGACGAACACCGGAGCCGACGTGTTCGGGTGCCACTGCCAGTACCCCGGCATCCCGTTCGGAGCGGGCGGGGCAACGAACTGCGGTGGCATCGGCTGCTGCGGCACTGAGTTCTGCCCCTGCGCCGGCACGCCCGCCTGCTGGCCTTGGTTGTCGCTGATCTGCGTCATGTCGCCCCCGATGTCGTGGTTCGAGCATCAGTTCGACCGAATGGCGTTTCGTGTTACGTCCACTGCACCAACCGGCTCCGGGGTCTCTCCCTCGGCGGCGCGGGGTCGCCTCGGACAGGTCGATCGTGCTGGGGCAAGGGCCACCTCCTCCACACCGCCGGACCGCTCGCTGAACTTGGCCCTTGCGGCGGTGCGAGCGGGCTGTCAGACCCCGGAAGCGCCGGCGAGGGAGAGACCCCGTCCCGACCACCACCGCACTCCCGACCCGCTCGGCACTCGGACCCCCTCTCCTGAGGTCGGTGTCCTGGTCCAGGGCGGAGCGCCTGGTCGCCGAAGGCACGCGCTCTCCCGCCCGCTGATTCCGTCCGTCGCCGTCTCGCTGCTCTGACCGCCAGGGCCGCGAGACGGCCCTCCTGACGCGCCCACACCGCAGACCCCGACGGGTCCTGTGGTGATGCCGCGCGTCCGCATCCGGTCACATGCCATGAGACGGCCTCTTCGAGAGGTCTCGCCGTGTCCCACGCCCCCACCTCGAGCACCCGGTCCCGTACGTCCTCAGCGGCGTCGCCGGCTCGGTCGTCGCGGCGCTTGCTGCCTGCCCTGCCTGATCCGTGGCGCACATACACGCCGGCGCCCGCTTCCTCGTTGTCGTCGTGGGCGGCCGGGGCAGGAGTGGCCGGCACGCCGCAGCGGGTCGAAGACAGGAGCGACCGGCGTAAGCCGGTCGCGACGGACCCGGCCGCCGCCCCGGCGCCAGCCGAGGGCCGGCCGCCTGGGCTTGTTCTATGTGCCATATCGGGCCGCGGGCCCAGCGACAGCACCGACACCGAGGCTGGCGACCTCGACGAGACATCGGTCCCGGACTCGGTCGCGGGGCTGTGGACCCCGGCGTTCCCCTCCCCCGCGCTCGTCGACGCGGCCGCCGCGATGCTGCCCGCGATCCGCGAAGAGCCCGGCACCCTCGCGGAGGGACCGCGGTGGGAGCTGACCGTCGGCCCGGGCGTGTTCGCGGTCGCCTGCCACGACTGGGCACGCCGGGAGCGCACCGCAGAGCGGGCCCGCGCCGCGCACGTGAAGGACATCGACGCTGCGGTGGCCGCGCACATCGCCACCGGCGAGTGGCCCGACCCCCCGACACCGCGGACGGCGATCACCTCGTGGTCGCGCAAGAGCAGGGCGAACATGGTGCGCCGCCTCTGCGAGCTGGACTACACCCCGCTCTACGCCTCGGGCCGGCTGCCGGCGATGGTGACGCTGACCTACCCCGGCGACTGGCTCACCGTCGTCCCCACCGGCGCCGATCTGAAGCGGCACCTCAAGGCGCTGCGCAAGCGCTACGCGCGCGCCTGGGGCGAGGAGTGGGCGTGCGTGTGGAAGCTGGAGTTTCAGCGCCGCGGCGCTCCACACGTGCACATGCTCTGCACCCCACCGCACGGCCACGCCCGCACCACGGGCGAGACCTTCGCGGTGTGGCTCTCCGCAGCGTGGGCCGACGTCGTCGACCACCCCGACCCCGAACAGCGCCGCCGCCACGCACGCGCCGGCACCGCCCTGGACTACGCCGAGGGCCTACGAGCCACCGACCCACGCCGGGTCGCGGCCTACTTCACCAAGCACGGCCTCATGGCCGCGAAGGAGTACCAGCACGACGTGCCACCCGAGTGGTCCGAGCCCGGCACCGGCCCCGGCCGCTTCTGGGGCGCTTGGAACCTCGATCGCGCCACCCGCACGGTGACCGTCACCCCGGAAGTCGGCATAAAGGCGGGCCGCATCGCCCGCCGGTGGGCCCGCGCGCAACGTCGCACTAAGACAGTCAGTCGACCCCGCATCGACCAGAGCACTGGCCGCACCCGCTACCGCCAGACCCGCACGCGCGCTGAACTAGTGACCAGTGGCAATCGCGGCTGGATTAGCGTGCATAACGGCGCCAAGTTCGCGGTTAAAGTTGGACAATACGTAGGCGACGGGCCACGACTCAACAGCCAGACGCTACACTCCTGAGATTAAGCGATAGTTGAGATATACGCCAGCCATCGGTCATTGAGTTCGATCTCTACTGACTCTCTAATAATTGCCAAGAGTTCGTCGACCGTTACCCCGCTTGCGTCGTTTAGTGCCATCCCAAAGCCCTTAAGAATTGCCAAGTCCACCGAGTCGCTCAACCCATACCTATGAGCCTCGAGCGCCGTAGCGGCACAGACGTTCTGGAAACCCTTTACCGGTTGGCCTGCATAGGGTCGGGAGACAAAGAAATCCCGGACTTGATCGTCACGTAGCAGGCGCAGCGCGTCGCAGATCACCTCCACTCCGGAAGGACTCATCGGAGCGATTGCTCGTGGATCACGCCGCGCAAGGTTCAGCATTGACTCAATGGATGGCATGATGCCGCCACTGGTGGCAATGAAACGAAGACCGTGCCCCAGAAGGCAGACTTCTTTTCGTGCTGCGTTGTGCCGGCTCAAATCTATCAGACAAGACTGACCGGCGATCTTCCACACGAGATCGATCCGAATCTCACCCCACAAGACCATCTCGGGTAGCAACTCGGGCGCGTTTCGGAGTACCCAACGAGTGTCTTTTTGCTTAAGCCTTTCGGCCTTCAGATAAAGAACAGCGCCGGCCGCGGCCTCCTTCCCTGCCTTCTCGGTCGGTTCCGTCTTGACGAGCTCAGAAGCAAGCTTTGTAAGTTCCGGCCTCATCTCCCAAGGCAGATCTCGCAGCACCGTCGAGTTCTTGTAGTTCAGACCCTCGTCGTGGAGGGCCCGTAGCGTGGCGGTGAAGAGCGCCCTTCGAGTCCTCGGCGCGACGGTTCTTGATTTCAAGGTACGGAGAGCGAACGCTAGGCCGCGCGCATCGTACTGGACCGTCAGGGTTCTACTGCGGAAAACAAGATAACGAAGGCAGTCGTCAACGCCGTCAGCGCTTCGCTCGTCAAATCGAGCAAGAGCAAGCTGCGGAATGACATCGGTAGAACCCGCGCGAAGCAATCCCATTATGATCTGGGAGAGGTCCTCCGCATCCCGGGCAGATCGAGCATAGTGGCACGCTGCGAAGTATTCCATGAATGTACGGTGGGAGAATCCGAGGAGGACTTCCCCGCTACCACTATTCCCGACCTTACTGAGCAACCAAGCACGTCCACAGCAGTAGCTCACAAATCGCTCGGCCTCAGCGTCAGCTTCAAATTCGTCGTCAACGAGGTGGCGGAGCAGGAACTGCTTCACAATCGTCTTGACAACTCTGGCGCTCTCACCGCCCTGGCTCCGCTGTTGCTTGAAGAAGTGCAGGGCGATCTCTTCGACCAACCGGTGGGCGCCGGTCGATGAGCGAAGCGCACTCCTCACGTTCCGTACTCGATCCCACCTGCCAAATAGCAATTCAGCGCACTGCTCGTATACTTCAGTAATATTATGCGGGATAAAGCCCTCATGCTGATACAGAAGACACATAAGGGAAAGCATCAAAGGGTTCGATCGGAGCTCCGCAACATGCACGCTTTCCTCTATGAAGGATTCCGCGATCGAAGTTGCATCTTGATCATGATAGATGGGAGCCAGGGAGAACCAGCTCTTCGCGTACTCTGAAACTTGATCATCATCAAAGTCGGATATCACAAATGACGGAAACATCAGGGGGTCAAGCGGAGCGCTCTCGTATCCCTGTCGTCTTGTCGTAACTATTATCGGGACGAGAGGATACCTCCTGCCGAAGGACTCGATCGAGTCGACGACAGAGCGTCGCTCATTCGGATCGATCACCTCGTCGAGCCCATCGAAGACAACTAGTGCTATGCCGAGGTCTAGCAAATCAGATGTAGCGGACGATTCAAGCTCGACGTGTAGCTGATTCTGTAGTCGACGAGTAAGTAGCTCAACAAGATTTCCTCCGCCTTCGGGCCAGCGTTTGAGTTCAAAATGCAACGGTACTGCGTCGTCTTCCGCGCTCCTCGCTAACTGGTTGAGCAATCTCCGTGCGTACGTGCTCTTTCCCGCGCCGGGACTGCCGACCACAACTCGTCGGACATTGGCTATGTCCGACTCCGGTAGGTATTCCAGGTCACTGGGAATCAGCGACTGCGCTCCGGATTTCTCCCAGGAGGCAGGCAACTGTGCGAGTTTACGGGTAATGTAAAGACTATCGATATCTACACGGACGTTCTCGCGCGCGTGCGGCATCGCCATCTCGGAGTACGTCTTCGTGCTGAGACTCTTGATAGTCGACACCAGCGTCCGGACGTTCTCGCGTCGAGGTCGGTTCGAGGCAATGTACAGCCGCTGAGTAAGAGTGGTCCTAAGCGGGCTTTCGTAGTCTCTGTGATTGGAGAAGCGCAGATAGAACAGCAAGTCCATCTCCGATATGTGGCTTCGGCTTCTCAGCTCTTGCAGCGACAAAGATACGATATCGGTCAAGATGTGCCACAGCTTGAGAGCGGCTTCCGGGCCGGCAGCATCCTCGATGTCCATCGCGTCGGCAAACTCAAGAACGAACGTCTCCCGCATCGCGTCAAGGTTGTCCGGCGAAGTCATGTCACTTGACAGCACTAGTGCATAGGACTCGAGGAGCCCGGCACACAGGCGACCGTCGAGGAACTTCTTCAGCTTGGCTTCCTTCTTCCTGTACTTCTTGAGCTCAGGCCACATCTCCAACTTCTTGAGCTTCGCTGGCTCAAATACTTCCGCTCTGGCGATGGATCGCCATGCGGGCGCTGAGGCGCGGACAGCCATCGCGGACACAGCTTTCGCGGCCGAGGTTGCGGCCGCAGACACTATTGGGTCCATCTAGAAGCGCCTCCCGGCTTGCTGGGCTCGAGCTCAATGAGTGCCATCTTATTGTCGTGGGTGCCTTATTGACCTCGGCCGATGCTGCCACTCGTGTCTTTCCTTCTCTCCCAGTCTCGTAGTTCAGCAAGCAGCGTCTGCAACGGCGGTCGGTCCTGATGGAAGTCCGCTTGTCTATTTAGGACCTTCTGGATAGTAGGTGGATCACCGTCGATGGCAGTGGCGACGCGGTCAAGGAGGGTTCTAGGGGGCTCCCGACGAACCGTCTTAAGCGCCGGTTCGGGGCTAGCTTCCGCGATCCAGTACCCGGCCGGACGATGTCGGAATACGCGTCTCGTCGTTGAAGCATTGCCAGTATTTCTCGATGTTCCTGGTCGTATCCATGGCCCGCGGCTAGGCGAGTGCGGTGACGATGCCGCAGGTCCGCAGCAATGTTGTCCATAGGGTGCTGGACGATTAGCTCCTGGCCGCCACGGATGAATTGAACGACCACGGGACTATCATCGAGAACAAGCACATGCACCGTCTCCTCGCCGCGGCGAACGATGCTCACTGTGGACGACGGACCCTCTCCAGGGACGAGGGCGACGTTGTCACCGGTGGTCCTAATGGCTGCGGCGAGGGCGTCGCGCAGATCGATGCCGTACTGGCTGATAATCTGCTCGATGGGCGCCAGTCTGAGTGTGTCGACGTACTCGGTCGCGTCGGGGCTGACCTTCGGGCCGTAAGCAGAGGCTTCGTCAAACACGACAACAAGTCCGCCTGCGGTGAAGCAGCGGTCCTGGTCGGGGGGGCCGTCCCCAGCGGGTAAGACGGCGTGCTCGATGCGCAGTGAAGCCATTAGGACCACCGTAGGGGGCCTGGCTAGCCCTACATCGGACCAGCCAAGTCGGACCCCTCGGAGGCCACGGTCCCGCTACCGCAGGTCACCCGCCGCGTGCTGGACGAGTACCGCCGGCGCCAGGACGCGGACCGGACGAAGGCCGCCCGTTGCGAAGACCACGACCTCGTCTTCCCCTCGACCATCGGCTCTGATGAAGCCGCGTGACCTCAACCGGCACTTCGCCGAGCTGCGGGACCGCGTCGGGATGCCCGACGTCCGGCTCCACGATCTGCGTCGCACGTCTGAAATCTCGAGCGCGCGACCGCACCATCGGCGTCCGGCCCGAGGACGGCATCCAGGTCGGCCGCATCGCTCACCGCCGGGCCAGGGCTCAGCGCCGCGCGCAGCAGACCTGGAAGCCACGCACCCGGGCCGCCAACGACCGCGCACGGCTCCGCAGGTCCCGCTCCCGCGTCCGGCTCATGACCAACGGAAATCGCGGCTGGATAGCGCTCAACGCTGGACCAGCGTTCGCATCAGCAGTCGCTCGTTATCTAACTTCCTCCTGGAAGCTGCTACTTAGCGAATCCCAGGAGCATCATCTTTGAACGCTCGACTGCATCCTTACAGTTACTAAGCTTCTCGTCCGTCAGAACGATGCGCAGGGCGTCGAGCGCCACCTCGATTGTCTCTGCTCTGAGCGTCTCCCGCTCGGCCAACTTCGGCTCGCTCGCCCCGTGGACGAGCTTGCTTCGGGTATTGTAGAGTTCCCTCAGCCTCTTGAATCGACGCGCCCTCGCGTCGTCGTCGTCAGGCTCTAACAGCCGCGACAGGGAGCCGCACACTTTGAACATGGTTTCTGGCGTGTCGCCGAACAAATTTTCCCAACACATCACCGCATCGATCAGCCCGTCTAGCGGGTCAGCTCGCGAAGTTGCAGCCGAAAGGAGGCGCCTCACGCCAATTTCGAGCGACTGTGTCTTACCTACGATCTTGGAGGACCACGCTGCGACCGAAGTCGCGAGGTCAGGGGTTAGTGTCACAGCCGCCATCGGCGGCCACGAAACACTTGAGTAGCTGTGGGATTGACCAACATTCGTCGGATCGAGAGGTCCCCAAGCGCATAGAACTGGGGCGATGATTGATGGTGCCTCTGAAGCTAGCACAAACGACAAGCGCGTGTGCTCGATCCGATCGCGGAACGCAACGTGAAGCCGTTGCACCTCGTCTTTGTTGCGCTTGGGCGGGATGGGCGTACCCGTGGCCGCGAACGGGGATGCCTGCACCAACTTCTCCGGGAAGTCTGTCAACAGGATCGCCGTAACCGGGGGACCGTCTGCCGAGAAGACCGGCGCCTGGACTTCCAGGTCCCATGGGTAGACGAATCCTAACGATGGAAGCTCGACGGGCGAGCTTTCAGGGAGGAGAACATTTCCGAGGGTCGCTACTGCCGCGACGTTGGCTTCTCTACCACTCGCCAACAACCTAACCAACTGAAGCGTCGCCTTGACCTGATCGAGAATGGCGCCCAAATCGACCACTTGTTTGATACGGCAGAGCGCGAAAGAATAGTGGATGATGGCGTCGGGCAGCATCGCGAGTTGCAGCGTTTGGCCGTGCCCGGACTGCCATTCCGTATAACTACGGACGGAATACCAACCGAGGTCGTCATCGGCAGCTGGAGCGTCAAAGCCGGGAAAGAGCTTCCTGAGGTCTTCGTCCTCAAGAGCTGCGCGGTAGAAGTCCCTGCTTGCCACAAACGATCCCGTATGAAACTTCATTAAATCGGGAAACTGAGTCGGCTCCCACTGCATGAGAGTCGAAGGGTACGCCTCAAGGCAAAGTTTTAGGATCGCCTCACCGACTCGGTCATCCGATTGCGCATTCGGGAAGGTCCCCCCAAGCTCTGCCCGAGCCGTCGTAGTCGGTCCGGTAGTAAGGAGTCCTGAGCTCATAGTCGGCGTGATGATCTGAGCACGAGCGAAGTTTCTGGCATCGCTAGAGGGCTGTTGTAGTACCGATGACGTCCACGGGTGGAGTGACATTAGTATCGCCTGCCGATCCTCGCTAACGTCGTCCGGAGAGTAGGGCAGCTCGTCCAGATTCAACGCCCATCGCGCAAGGGGCTCGCCAAACGCCCTCACGAAGTCGTCGAGGTACGTCGCAGATTCGGGAGTCGGAATTGACAATTGGTTGCACCCGTTCGAATTCTGGCCGCCACCGGGCTCGGCCGAATCAATACTTGCCTTGTAGTTCCTGCGCTTGAAGGTAGCGCCCAGCGGTTCGCGCC
Organism: Actinomycetospora chlora; assembly: GCF_039542135.1. Classification (NCBI taxonomy): domain Bacteria; kingdom Bacillati; phylum Actinomycetota; class Actinomycetes; order Pseudonocardiales; family Pseudonocardiaceae; genus Actinomycetospora; species Actinomycetospora chlora. The sequence goes on along the minus strand of NZ_BAABHO010000002.1, from coordinate 225,125 downwards.
CAACGCCGACTTTTCTCCTAGTTCGATACGTCGTCAGCAGGTTGCACCACCGGCGAGGCAGCCTCGAATTGATGGATTTTCTCAATCAGGTCGGAAGATTGATGCATCCAACTACTCACGAGCGTGTCGCTTGGGTCGACGGGCCCGCCGCCGGAGATGTCGTTGTAGGCGTTGTCGACACTGTTGAAAAGAGAGTGTGCCGCTTCTCGAACCGACTTGCTCGGGTGTCTCTGAGCGATGCCCCTGAGACGGGCCAGAACTTGCGCGGGAGTTAGAGACTCTTCGGGGCGACTGCGTTGAATCGCCATGAAGTCATAGTCTAGCCCGTGCTCATCGATGAAGAGTTCCTCAAACCAGTCGTTGACAGCGATAGCGGCAGGCAAGGTCTCCTCTCGTGCGTCTGAATGCGCTTCTTCGGCCCGAAGTAGACCTTGATGCTCTCTTTCATTTGCTTGAAGTTCAAGCTTGTGACGCTCTTCGGCTTCGCGCTGCAGCGACTTGAACCTCCGCTCGCGACTGTCGCGAAGGAGAGTCAATAGCTGATTCACGACGCCGGCCGTGGCGCCAGAGCCTAGTGCGGCAAGCAGAATTTGACCCCAAGTGACCACTTGGCCCCCCAGCTATCTTGGCAGAGTTGACGTCGGCTGTCACAATAGTGTGTGGCCGTCGTGCGCTCGACTGCCTGGCGGCACTACATTCTCGTTGAGCGCATCTGTGACCCGCACCGCGAACGCCGGACTCATCCGGTTGAGAGCGTCTTCAACGGTGAGCCACGCGACTTCGACACTCTCATCGGTGGGCTGGGCCGTTCCGCCGATAGGATGACACCGATACACGAGGGCGACCACCCCCTTCGACAAGTTCTTGTAAACACCACTAAGGCGTTCCACCTCGACGCGAACGCCGGTCTCCTCAAGGACCTCGCGCACCACTCCGCCTTCGAATCTCTCCTCTAGCTCGAGGACGCCGCCCGGGGCTTGCCATTGACCGTTGTCCCGGCGACGGACGAGGAGAACACGGCCTTGGTCGTCAACTGTGACGCCGGCGACGGAAACCGAGTGAAGTGGGCTTGAATTCACCTGAAGGTCACCACGGCGGCAGTCTTGTCGTCATGAGGCTTGAAGCGCGGGAGTTCGAGCGCGGCGGGGTCTTTGTTGTCTTCCCACTCGTGCAAGTCGTGAAGCAAGTCCTGCAGTTCGTCGTGGTCGCGTCGCGCGACATCGTCAACCGGGATACCAAGGTGGCATAGCGGCTTGTCGACGCCATCGGTGAGCATCACGAGCCAGGGCAGGTTCGCAGGCACAATGTGGGTAACGGCCTCGTGGCCCGCCTCCGGCCTAGCCTCGGCAATCCAGTAGCCGCCGGGCGCGTTGAGCAGGGGCAGCTGCTCGGCGCGGACAGCGCGAACTATCTCGCGATGTTTCTCGTCGTAGCCAGCGCCCTGACGTAGCCGCTCGTAGGCCTTCGTCCTGCTCGGAAGGTCGAGCCGGGCCAACCGGTCGTCGGTGAGCAGCTCGCCATCGGGGCCGAGGTAGATGGGGCTGTCGCCCAGGACAAGAAGGTCAACCTCCTCGTCCCTCCGGCGGGCGATGCTGACGGTTGAGGACGGCGATTCCCCTGGCATCAGGCGGAGGATTGCGACGGTCGAGCGGATGGCGTCGGCGAGCGCGTGCGGTAACGGGATGTCCGGCTCGGCGTCCAGGACCTCGATGAGAGCCGCGGCCAGGTGGTCGACGTAGTCGGCGACGGTGACCCGGGTGTCGCTGCCTGACGCCCCATCGAGCACGACAACCGCGTTCTGACCAACGCGGACTCGGTCCTCGTTGGGAGCGTCGCCCGCGGGGAGCTCGGCGCTGACGACGTGGAGGGCAGCCGGGCTCATTGCTGGGCCTCCTGGTCGGCGGTGTCGTTCTCGGCGTTCCACTCGAAGTGCATGATCCATTGGTAGGTCGGCAGGACGTCCTCGCGGTACTCGACGGCTGTGCCGTCTTCGAGGTAGGCGATGTGGACGATCTCGTATACCTGCTGGGTCTCCGACAGCGCGAAGAAGCGCTCCTCGGCGGCTGAGGGGGTCCGGACCCGCACGTCCTCGGTGAACTTCACGGGGCCCTTGCCGATCTCGGCGAGGCGTGAGTAGGTCCCGCCCGGGCCGGTGTCAACGTCGGTGACGCCGGCCTGCTCGGCGAGGTCCCACGGGAAGTACGAGGTGGCGAGCAGGACCGGCTCGTCGGAGGCGAACATCTCGCGCTTGCGAATGAGCACCATCTCGCCGACCTCGAGCCCGAGGACGCCGCGCGCGGTCTCCGGGGGTGCGACCTGCGCGAGCTGGGCCAGCTTGGTCGACGGCTTGAGACCGAGGCGCCTGATCTCGAAGTCGAACGCGCCGCGGCTGCCGTCCTCCTCGCGCGAGCTGCGGGCGTATCGCCGGCTGCTGTTGCGCCGAATCGGCGGGATGGCGCGGACCACGGTGCCCCGGCCCCGGAGCACGCGGACCAGCCCCTCGCCACGGAGCAGCTGCACGGCTCGGTTGATGGTCACGCGGGAGACGCCGTACTCCGCGGCGAGCTCGGACTCGGCCGGCAGCGTCGAGCCCGGGGCGTAGTCCTGGCGCTCGATGCCTTCGCGCAGCAGGTCGGCGACCTGTCGGTACTGCGATTTCGCCGCCTCGAGCGCCACCGCCAGTCCCTCCTCGTGCTCACCAGTGCCGGTCAGTGCCTATCAGTGGCCGTCAGTCCGCCACCCTAGTGACAGGACGTCCTACGTCCTACTTGCGATGCCCTCGTCGAGTGCTACCTTCCACACACAGGACGTCGGACGTCCGACGTCGTATGTGTAAGGAGGTCGCCGTGCAGGTGAGTGAGGACCCCGGGGCCGGCCGCCGACAGGTGCCCGGCCCGGAAGCAGCAAGAAGGACCGACCTATTGCTCGCCGCCCTAAACGACGGCGCCGAGGCGGTGAGGCTGGCCAACCACGCGGCTCGGGACGGGCTCGTCGAGGTGGTCGGTCTCTACGGGGCGCTCGGCACCGTCGTGACGCTGGTCGACCGGCTCCCGCAGGTCGTGCTGTTCGCGCAGCGCTGCGCCCTGGCGAACGGCACGGCGGGACTCGTCGACGACATCGGGCGCGACCCCGGCGAGCGCCTCGTCGAGTTCATCGCCTGGCTAGGCGAAGGCCATGCCGGGCTGCTCGGCGCCGGACGAGCGCTCGGCCGCGGCCACGCCGCGCTCTCACACCTCGGCCACCGACCCGTGCACGCCTGACCCAACCCCAGGAGGAGACATGATCCAGAACTTCGCCATCGACCAGGCCGCGACCTTCGAGTCGCTGCTGTTCCTGTCCTGCGAGCCCAAGACCGCGTTCGGGGACGCCTTCCGGCAGGAGACCACCAAGGATGGCCTGCCCAAGTGGGAGGCCCAGCTCGTCGCCCGGTTCCGCCAGTTCGGGCGGGCCACCAACGAGATCATCAAGGTCGGGCTCGTGGCCGAGCGGCAGCCCGCCGAGGACCTCACCCCCGCCACGCCGGTCGAGCTGGTCGGGTTCGAGATCGGCGTGATGGACAAGAAGGACCGCGAAGGCAACGCCACCGGAGCGCAGGTCTGGTACCGCTGCCAGGAGGTCCGTCCCCTTACCTCCACCGCGCCGCGTACTCGGCGAGGCGAGGCTCCGACGCAGACCGAGGCGGTCGCGTCATGAGCTGGCAGACCCGTGCGGCGTGCCGCGATGCCGACCCGGAGCTGTTCTTCCCGGCCTCGGATGACTGGACGACCTCGGCGAACGCTCGAGCGTTGCTCGAGGCGGGGCGGGTGTGCGCCGGCTGCCCAGTGCGGCGGGAGTGCCTGACCTACGCCGTGGAGTCGGGCCAGGCGTTCGGCATCTGGGCCGGGCGCTCCCCGCTCGAGCTCCGCGCGATCCGCCGTGCCCGAGCCACCGGTGTCCCGGACCCCGACGTCGATCGCGACGCGATGTGCCCGGCCTGCTCGCTGCTGTTCGCGGTGCCCGCGGTCGACGGGTCGGTGTGCTGGCTGTGCGAGGAGAAGGGGCTCGCACCGTGACCGCCCTCGAGCGCGTCGAGCGCGCCCACACCGGCTACCGCTCGGGCGCCTCCCGTGGGCCCGGGCTGCTGTCTCGGATGCGGGAGCGTCGGGCTCAGCGCGACTACGAGGCCTCCGTGGTCGCGTTCGCGAATGCGCTGCGCGGGGAGTTCCGCGAGGCCTGCACCGGGCTGGGCATCTGCCACTACGTCCAGGTCGCCGCAGGCATCACCGTCCGCACCCCCCGCGTCGGCGAAGTCCGCCCCGGCCCGCCGCTGCGGTTCACCGTCGAGCTGTTGCCCGGCCAGGAACCCTCCGACTTCACCCGCAAGGAGAACGGGCCGCGGCTCGCCCACACCCTCGGCGGCCACGGACTGCGCGTTGAGCCCCTCACCGGGCGCTGGGTCAGGCTCGTGGTGCTCGGGCACGACCCGCTGACCGACGGGTTCGGGCTGCCCTCCCTCGCCGTCGCCTCGGGGACCGACGCGGTGGTCCTCGGGCGGACCGAGGACGGCATCACCCTCGGCCACGCGGTCACCGACCCTGCGCATCTCGGGCTGCAGGGCCAGAACGGGTCCGGGAAGTCCGCGTTCTGCTACGGCCTCCTCTCCCAGCTCGCCGCCGCACCCGACGTCCTCGTGACCGGCTCCGACATCACCGGGCTCCTGCTCGGCCGTCCCTGGGACGACACCGCTCACCGGCCACACCAAGTCGTCGGTACCGCCGACATCGCCGCCCACGCCGTGCTGCTCGAGGACCTCGTGGCCGAGATGGACCGCCGGCTGACGACGATCCCGCCACGCCGGGACAAGGTCGACGCGTCGCCAGAGTGCCCGACAGTCCTGGTGGTGCTCGAGGAGTTCCCCGGGCTACTGCGCGCCGCAGACGGGCTGGCGAAGCCCAAGCGCGGCGAGGGCGTCCCGGTCGGCGACCGCATCCGCTCCGCGGTGCTCCGGCTGCTCTCCGAGGGCCGTAAGGCCGCGTTCCGAGTGCTGATGCTCGCCCAGCGCTTCGAGGCCACCGCGGTCGGCGGCGGTTACGCCCGCGACCAGTTCGCCCTGAGGCTGAGCTTCAGGGTTCCGGCGGACTCGCTGGAGATGCTCCACGGCACCGACGCCCGCCGCTTTGGGCAGGAGCACGCCAACGCCGCCCCCGGCGTCGCCTACCTCTCCGGGCTCGGACGGGACTGCGAACGCATCCGCGTCCCGTACCTCGGCGACTACGGCGAGTACTGCGACCGCCTCGCCACGCACGGAAGGCCGGCGCACCGATGAACCTGACAGCAATGGTCATCATCGCCGCCCTCGTCACGGCGCTGCTGGTCAAGAGCCACAAGGCCGCACCCGCGCTGGTCTCCGGCGTCGTCGCCCTCGTCCTGCTCTTCGCTGCCTTCCCGACCCTCGGGCCCGCGGTGAGCAGCTCAGCGGGCGAGTTCGCCGCCCAGCTCGGCGGCGCCGCCGACCGCGCCGCCGACGTTCCGGACGACGGGCAGCAGCCATGAGCGGCCACGAGGACGTCCGGGCGTTCCAGTGCCGCATCAGGGTCCTCCTCCGGCCTCTCGCCGGCCTCGACCTCACCGACGCCGACCACCGCGCCCTGGTGGCCATCGCCGAGCTGGACCACGCCACCGCCACCGCTGTTGCCGGACTCCTGCGCCGAGCCCGGCAGGCCTGCCCACTCCGCACCACCGACCCGAGGAGCTGACATCGATGGACGCGCTGCTCTACACCGCCGAGGAAGCCGCCGAGATTCTCAAGATCAGCCGCTGCAAGGTCTACGACCTGCTCCGCAACCGTGACCTCCGCTCGGTCAAGATCGGTGGCTCCCGGCGCATCCCACGCACGTCGCTCGAGGAGTACGTCGCCGCGCTGCTCGAGGCGGAGGCCGTCGCCTGATGCCCGGCAGGGAGCGCAAGCGGGGCAAGAAGGTCAACGGCGAGGGGAGCATCTACCAGCGCGCGAGCGACGGCCTGTGGCTTGGCTCCGCGTACGTCTACACGGCGTCCGGCCGCATCGAGCGCAAGTACGTCTCCGCCAAGTCGTTCGACGACGTGAAGGACAAGCTGCTGCGGCTGCAGTCGAACAACGAGCAGGGCATCCCGGTGCCGGACCGCTCGATGACGGTCGCCGAGTACATGGAGCACTGGCTCTCGATCGTCAAGGTCGAGCGCCGGCTCACGACGTACCACGGCTACGAGTCGGTGGTCCGGCTGCACATCGTCCCGATCCTCGGCAAGAAGCGCCTCGACCGGCTCATGGGCGCCGACGTCCGGCAGTTCATCAACACGGTCCGAGGCAAGTGCCTGTGCTGCACCAACGGCCGTCACGCGCGCCGGAAGCCGAAGCAGCCGGCGTGCTGCCGCCCCGGTCTGCCGTGCTGCGAGCGCCGACCGACGCCGCGGCAGGTCCAGTACGTCCACGCCGTGCTGCGGAACGCGCTGGGCAACGCCGAGCGCGAGGAGCTGGTGATGCGCAACGTCGCCAAGCTCGTGAAGGTCCCGACACCGAAGTACAAGGTCGGCAAGGGCCTCACGGTCAGGCAGGCCAAGACGCTGCTCGAGGCGGCCAAGGGGACGCGCTGGTACGCGCTCTACGTCACCGCCGCCACGCTCGGGCTGCGTCACGGCGAGCTGCTGGGGCTGCGCTGGCAGGACATCGACTTCGAGCGCGCCACGCTGACGGTGGCCCAGACGGTCGCCCGTGCCGCCGGCGAGCTGTACATCGGACCGGCCAAGTCGGATGCCTCGGAGAGCACCATCCCGCTGCCCAAGGTGACCCGTCGCGTCCTCGAGGAGCACCGCCGGCATCAGGACGACGAACGGACGTCAGCCAGCCGCTGGGAGGACCACGACCTCGTGTTCCCCTCGACCATCGGCACGCCGAGGGAGCCGCGGAATCTCAACCGGCACTTCGCCGAGCTCCGGGAGCGCGTCGGGATGCCCGACGTCCGGCTCCACGATCTGCGCCACACCGTCGTGAGCCTGCTGCTCGACCTCGGGACGCCGCCGCACGTGGTGCAGGCCATCGCCCGGCATGCGCACATCGACGTGACGATGGCGATCTACGCCCACACCAACCTCGACGCCATGCGCCAGGCCCTCGACGCCATTGAGTGGGAGGACCTGTGAGGGCGGTTGCTGAAGTCGTTGCTGAAGTAGCCCCGACAACGACGAACGCCCACCGGTCGTTTCCGCTGGTGGGCGCTGGTGGCCAGGGGCGGGGTCGAACCGCCGACCTATCGCTTTTCAGGCGATCGCTCGTACCAACTGAGCTACCTGGCCGGACGGCCGAGGAACCCCTCGACCGGAAGAGCGACCCAGACGGGACTCGAACCCGCGACCTTCGCCGTGACAGGGCGACGCGCTAACCAACTGCGCCACTGGGCCTTGATCGTGCAAACCAGCGTACCCCCAACGGGATTCGAACCCGCGTTGCCGCCTTGAAAGGGCGGAGTCCTAGGCCGCTGAACGATGGGGGCGCGACCCTCTGGCTGAGGACCTTACCCGCCAACGGCGTACCCGTTGGGAGCGACGCAAGCATAGGAGACGGGCCTCAGGGCTCCGGCACCCACCCCCTGGAGCCATCCGACGCGCGGCCGACGTGCGGGCCCAGCACGGCGGTCATGCCGCCCTCGCGGCGCCAGCCGTCGAGCCAGGCGGGGTCGGCCACGCAGCCGAGCACCAGCTCCCAGTTCTCGCAGACGCGGCGGGCCAGGTCGTCCAGGCCGGTGATGGCGAGCGAGGCGACGAAGGCGCCGCCGGACACGTCGGTGAAGGTCCGGGCCAGCGACGCGGGGTCCACCGTCGGCACCAGCAGGCCGTCGGCCGCGGCCCGGGCGAACAGGTCCTCGAACACGTCCTGCCAGAAGCGGTAGGGCCAGCCCGGACGGTGCGGGCCGGAGAAGCCCTCCGAGCACAGCCGCTGGCCGGCGCGCAGCACCGGCCCGTCGAGCTCGTCCTGCACGGCGCGGGCGACCTGCGCCGCCGTGCGGAGCGGGTCGAGCCCGAGCGCCCCGCAGCGCTCCACCATGGCGCGGCAGATGCCCTCCATCTCGTCGACGACGGCGAGCGCGATGCTCTCCTTCGAGACGAAGTGGAAGTACAGGGCACCCTTGGTGACCCCGCTGCGCTCGAGGATCCGCGACAGCGAGGCCTCGTGGTACGACGCGGCGGCGAACTCCTCCGCCGCCGCCCCGAGGATCGTCCCCCGGGTCGCCACCGCCCGCGCCTGGCGCGGCGCCTCGCCGCGCGCCCCGGGGGACGCGCGTGGCGGGTCATCGGCGAGCTCGACCATCGGTCGTCACGGTAGCGGCACGGCGCCGGAACGGTCGGCGCCCACGCGCAGAGATCGTCCAGGGTCGGACGGTCCGGGCGTCAGCGCCGCACGGGAGGCGGGTCGCCGCCCTCACCGATCAGCCCGAGCATGTCGAGCAGCTCGCGGCAGTCGTGCGAGTCCAGCGAGTTGCGGGCGACCGCGATGCGCGCGCGGTGGACCTGGTCATCGCTGACCCCGTACACGTCCGCCGCCGTGCGCTGCGCGGGGACCGACGGCTCCTCGGGCGCCGAGCGCTCGGGGTGGGGCCCCGTCGGTCGTCGACGAGGTCCTGACGTGGCGTTCATGCTGGCTCCCGGTGGCCGCCTGGTCCCGACCCACAGCAACACCTGACACGGCGGGACACCCGGACGATGTCGACGCCGGTCACTCCGCGTGCCCGTCGCCGTCCCTCGTCCGAGTCGCGACGACGCTACCCAGCCGCCCGTCGGGATGCAGCCCCCTTCCCGAGTGACGGCACGAGCGATTTCCGAGCGCCCGCTTCGCCCCGGTTCGGTGACGCAGAGCGACCGCGCAGGGCCGGGACGGTCACACCGCGGCGCGACGACTCCCGACCGCGCACGCGGCCGTACGGGCGGTGGCTGAGAGGCTCTCAGCGATCACGCGGCGACTCAGTCGATCAGCGCCTGGTAGACGAGCCCGCGCAGCTGGCTGCGGATCGGGTGGGCGCTCGAGGGCAGCAGCTGGGTGAAGAACATCGCAGTGACGCGCTCGACGGGGTCGACCCAGAACGCGGTGCTGGCCGCGCCGCCCCACGCCATCTCGCCCGCGCTGACGGGGACCTTGTAGGCGACGGGGTCGAGCACCACCGAGAAGCCGAGCCCGAACCCCACGCCGTGGAACGGCATCTCGGCGAACAGCGGCCGGCCGACCTGCTCGAGGTCGAGCCCACCCGGCAGGTGGTTGCGGCCCATGTAGTCCACCGTCCGGCTGCCGAGCACGCGGACGCCGTCGACCTCACCGCGACCGAGCAGCATGCGGGTGAAGCGGTGGTAGTCGGCCGCGGTCGACACCAGGCCCCCGCCGCCACCGAGCCAGGTGGGCTCGATCGCCTCGCGGGCCATGGCGCCCATGCCCGCCGCCTCGGCCGACAGGTAGCGGCCCGTCGCGGGGTTCGCGAGGTAGAGCGTCGCCAGCCGGTCGGGGTCGTCGACGGCGAACCCGGTGGCGGTCATCCCCAGCGGGCCGAGCACGTTCTCGTCGAGGAACGCGTCGAGCGTCTGCCCCGACACGACCTCGATGAGCCGCCCGAGGACGTCGGTGGCCTGGCTGTAGTTCCACTCGGTGCCCGGCTGGAACACCAGCGGCATCCGCGCCCAGGCCCGGACGCAGCCGGCGAGGTCGAGGTCGGCCGGCGCGGACCACTCGAAGCCCGCGGCCCGGTAGAGCTCGTCGACGGGGTGGGCGTGGTGGAAGCCGTAGGTCAGGCCGGCGGTGTGGGTGAGCAGGTGCCAGACACGGATCGGCTCGGTGGCGGCCTCGAGCAGCGGCTTGCTCGACGACCCCTTGACGTAGACCTGCGGCTCGGCGAACTCGGGGAGCCACCGGCTGATCGGGTCGGTGAGCTCGAAGGCGCCGCGCTCCCACAGGACCATCGCCGCCACCGACGTGATCGGCTTGGACATCGAGTAGATGCGCCAGCGGGTGTCGTCGGTGACCGGGAGCCCCGCGTCCACGTCGCGGTGGCCCGCGCTCGCGGAGTGCACGATCCGCCCGTCGCGGGCGACCACGGCGTGGTAGCCCGCCAGGCGGCCGTCGTCGACGTAGCGGGCGAAGTGGTCGTCGATGCGGGCGAGTCGCGCCGGGTCGAAGCCCAGCTCCTCGGGATCGGCCTCGATCTTCAAGCTGCTCGTCACTTTCGCCACTATGCCTCCGCGAGGAACCTCCGCAACTCGTCGAGCACCTCGTCGGGCCGCTCCTCGGGCACGAAGTGGGCGCAGCGCTCGATCGCCCGCCCGCGGACGTCGTCGGCGTACTCGCGCCACAGGTCGAGCAGCGGCAGCGTCTGGCCCATGACGCCCTCGGCGCCCCACAGCGCGAGCAGCGGCTGCGTGACGCGGCGGCCGGCGCCGACGTCCTCCTCGTCGTGTCGGGAGTCGACGGAGGCGGCGCGGTAGTCGTCGAAGCCGGAGCGCAGGGCCCCGGGCTGGGAGAACGCGCGGACGTACTCGGCGATCGCGGAGGGCTCGAGGCCCTCGCGGGCGTAGGTCCACTTCTCCAGGAAGTAGCGCAGGTAGCCCTCGACGTCGGCGCCGGCGAGACGCTCGGGCAGGTCGGGCTGGAGGTGGAAGAGCCAGTGCCAGTACTTCGCGCCGAGCTCGGCGTCCATGAGCGCCCACGTGGCGCGGGTGGGCGCGATGTCGAGTACGGCGAGGCGGGTGACCTCGTCGGGTCGGTCCAGCGCCCAGCGGTGGGCGACGCGCCCGCCGCGGTCGTGGCCGACCACCGCGACGCGGTCGAGGCCGAGGTGGCGCACCAGCGCCGAGACGTCGGCGGCCATCGTGCGCTTGTCGAAGCCGCTCGTCGGCTTGTCGCTGGCGCCGTAGCCGCGCAGGTCGGGGACGACGACGGTGTGGTCGGCGGCCAGGCGCGGCGCGACGTGGCGCCAGCAGTGCCCGGTCTGCGGCCAGCCGTGCAGCAGGACGACCGGCGGGCCGGTGCCGCCGGCGCGGTAGTGCAGCCGCACGCCGTTGACGAGCGCGGTGTCGGGCGTGAGGGACGCGGGGGAGGTCACGCGGCCGCATCCTGCCCGCGATCCGGGGCGTGCGGCCATCGCGGCGCTCAGCCCACCATCGGTCCCCCCGGACCGCCGGGGCCGGGCTCGGGGGTGGCGCCGGGCAGCGGCGCGAGCGCGGTGGGCCGGTACCGATCGCCGTCGCGGCGTCCCGGCCACGACCCCGCCCCCGGGCCGTCGACGACGGCCGCCGTCGCGTCCACCGCCCCGGTGCGCCAGAGCCGGTCGCGCATCCGCCGCACCAGGCCCTCGGCGTGGCACAGCGACGCGAAGTCCTGGGCGCGCGCCGCCGTCACCGCGCGCGGGGTCGTGCGGACGTGCGCGAACTCCTCCAACGCCGGCACGATCCGGCCGTCGGCGTGGTCGAAGGCGCGCCCGAGCGCCGCGGCGTCGACGATGTCGACCGCCAGGCCCTGCGCCGTGTGGGGCAGCATCGGCTGGGCGGCCCCGCCGACGACGGTCATCCGGTGCCGGGCGCCGCGCTCGAGCGGGGCGTGGTGGCGGTGCACCCGCGGCGACGCGTGGGCGACGGCGTCGCCGGCGGCGGCCCGCACCTCGGGCGCCGTGCTGGCGAGCAGCCGGGTGACGACGGCCGCGACGCCCTCGCGGCGCATGTCGTCGAGGGCGTCGACCCGCACCGTCACCGACACCTCCCCGCCGCCGGGGACCGCGCACTGCGTGACGTGCAGCGACGGCGACGACCACAGCCGCAGCACGTCGTCCGGCGGCGCCGGGCCCGGCGCGCGGTGGACGAGGAAGGGGCTGGAGAGCGCGTGCCCGCCCCCCAGGTGCGGACGGACGCGGCTGCCGGGCCCGTCGGCGCCGACGACGGCCTCGGCGCGGTAGCTCACGCCGGCGTCGTCGGTGACGAGCGCGGCGTCGCCCAGGTCCTCGATCGCCGCGGCGCTGCGCCCGTAGGACACGGTGACCATCTCGTCGGCGGCGCAGGCAGCCACGAGCTGGGCGCGCAGCGCGGCCTGCGGGGCCAGGAGGTACGGGCGCCCGAACCGTGCGCGCACGACCGGCCCGAGCTCGGCGACCCGCAGCAGCGCCCCGCTCTCCGCGTCGGCGTGCGCGAGCCGCCGCGGCTCCCACGCCCGGGCGGCCACGGCCTCGGCGAGGCCCAGCACCGCCAGCTCGCGCAGCGCCGCCGGGGTGAGGACGGCCGGTCCGCCGTCGCCGTCGTCGGGCTGGTCGCGCTCGAGGACGTGCACCGGGAAGCCCTGGTGGGCCAGGAACAGGGCCGTCGCGAGCCCGGCGAGACGGGAGCCGAGCACGAGCAGCGGTACGGCAACCACGGCTCACCTCGTTCACCCGCGCGGACGACACCAGCGTAGGCACGTCGTCTCAGACGGAGCAATCGGGCGGCGTTCCGTAGGTGTATGTGCAGCGAGCACCCCGGACGGGTGTCACTCGGCGGGTGGCGGTCCCCCGACCGGGGTGGCGTCGGGGGCGTCGCCGATCCGGGCGCGGGCGTCGAGGACGCGCGCGAGCGTCACGCAGGTCGTCGCGAGGGCGGCCCCGAGCAGCCAGCCGGCGACGACGTCGGTGGTCCAGTGCACTCCGAGGTAGACGCGGCTGGCCCCGATCACCCCGGCGAGCACGACCGCGACCACGACCGCGACCAGGCGCACCGCACGCTCGTGCCGGGAGCCGACGGCGAGCGCCCCGACCGCGGCCGCGGTGAGCCCGAGCCCCAGGGCCGCCATCAGCGAGTGGCCCGACGGCAGCGAGGCCGACGTCTCGACCGCCAGGCGGGTGCCCACCGGCGGGCGGGGGCGTTCGACCGCGAGCTTCACCAGCCGGATCGTCAGCGACCCGGCCGCGACCCCCGCCACCCAGATGACCGCCGTGCGGCGGTGGCCGCGGGCGAACAGCACGACGGCCGCGACCACGGCGAGCCCGCCCGTGCCGACCGTGCCGCCGATCAGCGAGACCAGCTCGGCCGTGGTGGTCAGGCCCGGCGTGCGGTGCGCGACGGCCCAGGCCAGCACCGGGGAGTCGGCCGCGGCCAGGGCCTCGTCGGCGGCGACCAGGGCGAACACCACCCCGGCGGCGAGCACGAGGACACCGACGACGGTCGTGTCGCGCAATGCCCCGGGCACGGCGGCGAGGGCGCCCCCGGCGAGGCGGTCGGCCAGCGCCGCCAGCGCGATGAGCACGCCGAGGACCATCAGGGCGACGGCGGTGGCGTCGAGGGCCACGGGACCTCCTCGTGCTCGGGGTCTGCCCCTGGAACGGGGGCCGACACGCTGCGTGCGCGCGGGCCGCCACCGATCATCCTTGGCAGACTGGCCGCGTGCTCCTCCTGGGGCTCCTGTTCGCCCTCGCGGCCACGGGGGCCAACTCCGGCGCCGCGCTGCTCCAGGCGATGGGCGCCCGGCGGGCGAGCCGCCCGGCGACCGCGGTGCTGCACCCGGTCTACCTCCTGGGCCTGACGCTCGACATCGGCGGCTGGGTACTGACGGTGCTGGCCCTGCGCTTCATGCCGATCGTGGCCGTGCAGGCGATCGTCGCCGCCCAGGTGGTGATCACGGTGGTGGCCTCGCACTGGGTGTTCGACACCCCGCTGCGCCGTCTCGACGTCGCCGCGGCGGCCGTCAACGTCGTGGGTCTCGCGCTGCTGGTGGCCAGCGCCAGCACCGACGACTCCGAGGTGGTCGCCTCCACGGCGGGCGTCGTCGCCCTCGTCATCGTGCTCGTGGTCCTCGGGGTGGTGGGGGTGGTCGTCGCGGTCCGCAGCCGCCGCGCGCTGCCGATGGCGTTCCTCGCCGGCCTGGCGTTCGGCGGCACGGCGGTGGCGGTGCGGCTGGTCCGGCTCGACGGGCCGTTCGACGTCGTGGCCCGCCAGGTCGTCACCGACCCGGTGGTCTACTGCCTGCTCGGCTACGCCGCGCTCGGGCTCGGCTTCTACACGGTGGCGCTGGCGCGGGGGGCGGTCGGACCGGTGGTGGGGGTGCTCGCCGTGACCGAGACGCTCGCGCCGGGCCTGCTCGGCCTGCTGTTCCTCGGCGACGGGGTGCGTCCGGGGTGGATCCCGGCGTTCGTGCTGGGGCTGGTGCTCGCGATGGGCGGCGTCGTGGTGCTCGCCCGCTCGCCCGCCCAGGCCTCGCTGTCCGGGGACGACGGCGTCGCGCCACCGCCGCTCAAGCGGCTCTGACCGCTCCGGGGTCCTGACGCGGGCGGGCAGGGCCGGCGCGGTGCCGCGGCCGGCCCCGCCGCCACGCGGCGGTCAGTCCTTGAAGGCGTCCTTGACCTTCTCGCCGGCGTTCTTGAGGCTGCCGACGGTCTGGTCCTTCTTGCCCTCGGCCTCGAGCTTCTCGTTGCCGACGGCCTTGCCGACCGTCTCCTTGACCTTGCCCTTGAGCTCCTGGGCCTTGTTGTCGGCCTTGTCCTCGCTCGCCATTGGGGACCTCCTCCCGGGCGCGCCGCTGCTGGGCGCCTCGCGCCCTGCAGATACCCCTGCTCCGGACGGCTCAACCCGCCGGCGACCGCTCCGCGGCGTGGAGTACGACGTCGCGCGCCGCCCCGCCCGCGGCGGGCACCTCGACCCAGGTGACCTCCGGGCGGTGCCGCCCGGCGTGGGCGACCAGCTGGAACGTGCCGCCGTCGCCGGGGTGCAGCCGGAAGCTGCCGTCGCCGGACGACGTGGCGATCGCCGCCTCCCGCCCGTCGCGGCCGACGAGGGTCAGCGTCGCCCCGCACACGGCCGTGCCCGCGCCGTCGGTGACCCGGCCGTGCAGGCCCGCGCCGTCGTGGTCCGCGCCGTGCCCGTCCGCCGGCTCGGGGGCGTGCGCGGCGGGCGCCTCGGCGATCGCGGGCGGCGGCTCGGTGCCGGCCGCCCGCTTCGCCCGCCGCCGTCCCAACAGCAGGTCGACGACGCCGAGCACGAGCGCGAGCGCCACGAACGCCACGGCGCCGACGAGCCCGCGGCTGATCGCGAGGGCCCAGTCGCCGCCGGTGGCGGTGAGCTGGCCGAAGAAGACCGCGCCGACCGCGGAGATGCCGATCGCGGACCCCACGCGCTGCCCGGTCTGCAGGACGCCTGCGGCCGTCCCGCCCTCGCGGGGCGGCACCTCCTCGAGCGCCAGGGTCTGGTTGGGGGCGATGACGAGCCCGCTGCCGATGCCGGCGACCAGCAGCGGGCCGGCGATCGCCCAGCCGACCTGGGCGGGGTCGAGGCGCAGCACCAGGTCGACCGCGACCAGCCCGATCCCGACGGCGAGCAGCCCACCGACGACCATCGGCTTGCCCAGCCGCGACACCAGCCGGCCCCCGATCGCCGACGACACCGCCGACCCGAGCGCGAACGGCGTCAGCGCGAGCCCGGCCTCCAGCGGCGTGTAGCCGCGACCGTTCTGCAGGAAGAGCGTGACGACGAAGAAGATCGCCGTGAAGCCGGCGAAGTAGAGCAGGCCCAGCGAGGTGCCGAGGGCGTAGCTGCGGGTGCGCAGCAGCCCGAAGTTCACCAGCGGGTGCCCGTGGCTGCGCCGGGCGCGGCGCTCCCAGAGCACGAAGGCGACGAGCAGCACCACGGCGACGGCGACGAGCCACCAGGGCGCGCCCGAGCGCTCCTGCTCGGAGAGCACGAGCGGGATCATCAGCGACACGACCGCGCCGCCGAGCAGGACCGCCCCGACGATGTCGAGCGGGCGCCGCTCCCCGGCGGCGACGTCGTCCGCGGGCAGCAGCCGCGTTCCGAGCACGAGTGCGACGACACCGATCGGCACGTTGACGTAGAAGACCCAGCGCCATCCGTCGGTCTCGCCGCCCCACTGCAGGAGCAGGCCGCCGAGCAGCGGGCCGATGGCGGTCGAGATGCCGATGGCGGCACCGAACAGACCGAACGCCCGGCCGCGCTCGCGGCCCTGGAACAGCTGCTGGATGAAGCCGATGACCTGCGGGTTCAGCATCCCGCCGGCGGCGCCCTGCAGCAGCCGGAACACGACGAGCCAGCCCGCGTCCGGCGAGAGCCCGGCGGCCGCGCTGGTCAGCGTGAACAGCGCCAGCGCGATGAGGAACATCTTCTTGCGGCCGCGGTCGTCACCGAGGCGCCCGGACGCGACGAGCACGAGACCGAAGGTCAGCGCGTAGCCGGAGACCACCCAGGACAGCTCGGCGGCCGTCGCGCCGATGCCCCGCTGCATCGACGGGAGGGCGACGTTGACGATGCTGACGTCGAGCAGCGTCATGAAGCCCGCGATGAGGCAGACCGCGAGCGCGCGCCAGCGCCGGGGGTCGGGTTCGGGGGACGTCACGCCGATGAGTTTCCCTGGTGGCCGTACGGCAATCGTGACGCGAGACGGAGGGACGACCCGTGGAGATCCTCTCGAGCCGCATCCTCGTGCGTCCGCGCGACTGGGAGGTCTCGCGCGTGTTCTACGCCGAGGCCCTCGGGCTCGCGGTGGCGCGCGAGTTCCCCGGCGGCGTCGTGTTCTTCCTCGGCACCGGGCTGCTCGAGTTGTCGAAGGCCGGCGCGGTCGCCATCGGTGACGACGCCCTGTGGCTGCAGGTGCGGTCGCTGCCGTCCGCGGTCGAGGAGCTGCGCGCCCGCGGCGTCACGATCACCCGGGAGCCGCAGCGGGAGTTCTGGGGCCTCGACGAGTGCTGGATCGCCGACCCCGACGGCCGCGCGATCGTCCTCGTCGAGATCCCCCCGGGCCACCCGATCCGCACCGACACCCGTACGTGAGCAGTTTGCGGCCCCTATAGGGGCCGCAACTGCTCACATGCCGAGGGCCTTCGCGAGCTCGCGGAGGGACGGGCGGGGGTCGGCCATCGGGTTGTCGCCGAGGGCCTGGACCAGCACGTGGTCGGCCCCCGCGTCGAGGTGGGCGGTCACCGAGGCGGCGACCGTGTCGAGGTCACCCATCCCCACCAGCGCCTTCTTCAGCCGGTCGGAGCCGCCGCGCGGCATGTCGGACTCGTCGAAGCCCTGGCGCAGCCAGGAGTTCCGGTAGTTGGGCAGGCCCGAGTAGACCTCGAGGTGGTTGTGGGCCCGCCGCATGGCGTCGTCCTCGTCGCCGCCGACCGCCACCGCCTGCTCGGACACGACCCACTTGTCGGGCCCGAGGGCCTCCCGCGTGGCGCGCGTCTGGTCCGGCGTCACGAGGTAGGGGTGCACGCCGTCGGTCTCGGCGCCCGCCAGCTCGATCATCTTCGGACCCAGGGCGGCGATCAGGCGGGCGGGGCGGCCGACGCCCGGCTCGATCTGCTCGGGCACCGCGGCCATCCGCGCCAGGTAGTCGCGCATCGTCGCGAGCGGCTTCTGGTAGGTCCCCCCGCGCCCGCGCTCGACGAGCGGGGCGTGGCTGACGCCCAGGCCCAGCACGAAGCGCCCCGGGTGCAGCGCGGTGAGCGTGCGCCCGCCGCTCTCCGCGGCGATCGGATCGCGGGCGTGGATGTTGGCGATGCCGGTGCCGACGACGAGGCGGTCGGTCGCCGCCAGGAACGCGCCCGCCTGCGTCAGCGTCTCCTTGCCGTAGGCCTCGCCGTAGAACAGCGAGCCGTAGCCCATCGCCTCGATGTCGCGGGCGGCCTGCTGGGCGTCGCCGATCGACCAGGTGTCGCTGGTCCACCAGACACCGATGCGGGACGGGAACTCGATCCGGGCAGCCATGGCGCGGACGCTAGCCCGATCCGGTACCCGGCGCGGGCCCGGACCCGTACCGCCGCGCCGACACCGACTGCTCGGCCATCCCGCGCAGCGCCGTGATCAGTGCGGCGCCGAGCACGATGCCGGTGACCATGCGCTCGACCGACCGCTCGCGGTCCCCGCTGTCGACGACCGCCGTGACCTCGTGCGGCGCGACGGCCTCCATCGCCTCGGCGTAGACGTCCAGCAGGCCGGCGACGCGCTCGCCGCCGAGCCGCTCGAGGGCCGCGAGCACGTCGACGGCGGTCCGCCAGCCCGGGTTGCGCTCGGAGGTGATCCAGCCCCGCCGCTCGACCATCTCGGCCAGGGCCTCCCCGGCCCGCTCGGTGGCGTCGTCGTCGACGGGCTCGGTCCGCGTCATCACCGCGGCCTGGGCCCGGCCCAGCGCGTCGTAGAGCGACACCCCCTCGTCGTCGACGGCGGCCAGCACGTCGCGGGCACCCGCGATCGACAGGCCACCCACGTCGACGAGCGCGCGGATCAGGCGCAGGCGCCGGACGTGCGCGTCGCCGTAGCGCGCCTGGTTCGGGCTGGTCAGCTCGCCGGCCGGCAGCAGTCCCTCCCGCAGGTAGTACTTGATCGACGCGACGCTCACGCCGGTCTCCCGGCTCAGCTCCCCGATCCGCATCCCGCTCCCCTCTGGACGAACCCTGACGGATAGTTCTACTCTCCATACATGGACAGCGTCACTATCCGCTCGGTGGCCCGGGGTTCGCGGGCCCTCACCGTCTTCACCGTCGCGATGGCCGCCCTCGCGGTCGTCTGCGTCGCGGGGCTCGTGCTCGACCCCCGCCTGCTGGGTGGCCAGCCCATCTGGGCCAAGCCGTTCAAGTTCTCGGTCAGCTTCGTCCTCTACGCCGCCACCCTGGCGTGGATGATCTCGCTGGTGTCGGTGCCGCGGACGCGCCGGTGGGCGGGCCGGGCGGGGGTGGTCGTGGCGGCGGCCGGGACGATCGAGATGGTGGCGATCGTCGGGCAGGTCGTCCGGGGCCGCGCGAGCCACTTCAACGTCGCGACACCGCTGGACACGGTGGTCTGGTCGGTCATGGGCAGCACCATCGTCGTGCTCTGGCTCGCCACGGCCGCGATCGCCGTCCTGCTCCTGCGCGAGCGCACCCTCGCGGCCGACACGGCCTGGTCCGTCCGGCTCGGCCTCGCGATCACGCTGCTCGGCATGGCCGCCGCCTTCCTCATGACGAGCCCCACGGGCGCGCAGATCGAGTCCGCGCGGGCCACCGGCACCATGACCACCGCCGGGGCGCACGCCGTCGGCGTCCCGGACGGGGGCGCGGGGCTGCCCCTGCTCGGCTGGAGCACCACGGGCGGCGACCTGCGCATCGGTCACTTCGTCGGCCTGCACGCCCTGCAGGGCCTCCCGCTGCTGGCGCTCGCCCTCCTCACCCTCGCCGGCCGGGTCCCGGGCCTGCGCGACGTGCGCGTCCGGGCGCGTCTCGTCGGGATCTCCGGGGCCGCCTGGGCCGGCCTGACCGTCCTGCTCGTCTGGCAGGCCCTGCGCGGCCAGCCTCTCGTCGCGCCCGACGCGGCGACCCTCGCCGTCGCCGGGGCGCTCCTCGTGGCGACCGCCCTCGCCGTCCTCGCCGCCCTGCGCGGGGGCCGCCGCGCCACCCCCGACCCCGTCCTGGAGACCCGATGACCGCCATCCACCGCACCCGCGGCTCCGCGCTCGCCGCCGTCTACCTCGTGCTCGCGCTCGCCGGGCTGGTGGGCACCTGGTGGTTCAACATCGCGTTCGTCGCCGCCGGCGGCACCGACTACCTGGGCGGCTGGTTCGCCAACGCGGCGAGCAGCTCCGCGGCCGTCGACATCATCGTCATGGCGGTCGCGGCGTGCCTCGTCATCGTCGTCGAGGGCCGCCGGCTGGGGTTCCGCCCGGTCGTCCTGGTGCTGCTCGTGGTGCTGAGCTTCGCCGTGGCCGTGTCGTTCACGTTCCCGCTGTTCCTGGCGCTGCGGGAGAGGCGCCTCCGGCGTCCGTGAGCCATCACAGCCCGAGGTGCCGCGCGATGAGGATCTTCTGGACCTCGCTGGTGCCCTCGCCGATCTCGAGGATCTTGGAGTCGCGGTAGTGCCGGGCCACCGGGTACTCGTTCATG
Source organism: Actinomycetospora chlora (assembly GCF_039542135.1). Lineage (NCBI taxonomy): Bacteria > Bacillati > Actinomycetota > Actinomycetes > Pseudonocardiales > Pseudonocardiaceae > Actinomycetospora > Actinomycetospora chlora. The sequence goes on along the minus strand of NZ_BAABHO010000002.1, from coordinate 205,263 downwards.
AAGCCGTAGCCACCGAAGATCTGGGTGGCGTCGCGGGCGTTGTCCATCGCCGCGTTGGAGCCCACGAGCTTCGCGACCGCGGCCTCCTTCTTGAACGGCTGCCCGGCGGCCATCTTCGCCGCGGCGTCGCGCCAGGCCAGGCGGGCGCAGACGGTGCGGGCCTCCATCTCGGCGATCTTGAACTGGATGCCCTGGTACGCCCCGATCGGCGACCCGAACGCCTCCCGCTCGCGGGCGTAGCGCAGCGACTCGTCGACGCAGCCCTGCGCGGCCCCGGTCGAGAGCGCGGCGATCGCGACGCGGCCCTCGTCGAGGATCGAGAGGAACTGCGCGTAGCCCCGGCCCCGCTGCCCGACGAGGTTCTCGGCGGGCACGCGGCAGTCGTCGAAGGCGAGCTCGTGGGTGTCCGAGGCGTTCCAGCCGACCTTCGAGTAGCTCGGCGCGACGGTGAAGCCGTCGGTGCCGGCGGGCACGAGGATCGCCGAGATCTCCTTCTTGCCGTCCTCGCCGCGGTCGGTGACGGCCGTGACGGTGACGAGCGAGGTGATGTCGGTGCCGGAGTTGGTGATGAACGACTTCGACCCGTTGATCACCCAACCGTCGTCGTCGAGCTTGCCGGTGGTGCGGGTGGCGCCCGCGTCCGAGCCGCCGCCGGCCTCGGTGAGCCCGAACGCGCCGAGCGTGCGACCCGCGGCGAGGTCGGGCAGCCAGCGGTCCTTCTGCTCCTCGGACCCGAACCGCAGGATCGGCATGATCCCCAGCGACACCCCGGCCTCGAGGGTGATCGCCACCGACTGGTCGACCCGCCCGAGCTCCTCGAGCGCGACGCACAGCGCGACGTAGTCGCCGCCCATGCCGCCGTGGGACTCCGGGACGGGCAGGCCGAACAGGCCCATCTCGCCCATCGACGCGACGATGTCGTACGGGAACTGCTCCTTGATGTACAGCTCGCCGATGACCGGCGCGATCTCCTTCTGTGCGAACTCCTCGACGGTCGCGCGGAGGGCCTCGTGCTCCTCGGACAGCTGCATGGTCACTCTCCCGGGTCCGGCACGACGGTGACGAGCGGCGCGTCGAGGGCGACGGCGGCCCCGGCCTTCGCGGCCAGGTCCTTCACGACGCCGTCGGCCGGCGCGGACACGACGTGCTCCATCTTCATGGCCTCGACGACGACGAGGCGCTGTCCTGCGGTGACGTGGTCGCCCTCGGCGACCTCGACGGACGTGACCGTGCCGGGCATCGGCGCGGTGAGCGGGCCGTCGCCGGGGCCGCCGGCGGTGCGGGCAGCGCGCAGCCGCTCCTGCTCGCGCAGCGCCCAGGCGGCGCCGTCGCGCGCGAGCCAGCGCACGCCGTCGCCCGAGGCGGTGCGGTAGGTGCGGGACGCGCCGTCGAGGACGACGGCGAGCTCGGGGCCCGCACGGTGCGCCGATGCCGACGCCGTGGTCTCCCCGACGGTGACGGTCGCACCCGCGGGCGGTCCCGCGACGGCGACGTCGACCGGGTCGCCGGTCGCGCCGGCCGCGGGCACGAGGCGCCAGCGGGCCGGGGCCGGGTCGGCGCCGAGACGCCAGCCACCGACGCGGTCGAAGGGGGCGTCCCCGGACGGCAGGTCGAGCAGCCCAGCGAGGGCCGCGGCGGCGAGGACGTCGTCGGGCACGGTGTCCGCCGGCACCGGGAGCCGCCCGATCAGCCCGGTGTCGAGGCGGCCGGCGCGGACGTCGGGCTGGGTGACGAGCGTGCGCAGCCACGCGAGGTTGGTGCGCACGCCGAGCACGGTCGTCGCGGCCAGCGCGGCGTCGAGACGGTCGAGCGCGGCGGTGCGGGTCGGTCCGGAGGCGATGATCTTGGCGAGCATCGGGTCGTAGCGGGACCCGACCTCGGTGCCGACGGCCACCCCCGCGTCGACCCGCGCGCCCCCGTCGATGGTCGAGCTCCGCTGCGCTTCGTCTCCCCCGGGCCACTCCAGGTCCAGCACGGTGCCGCCCGTCGGCAGGAAACCCCGCGCCGGGTCCTCGGCGTAGAGCCGGACCTCGACGGCGTGGCCCTCCATCCGCACGTCGCCCTGGTCGTAGCCCAGGGGCTCGCCGGCGGCGACGCGCAGCTGCTCGGCGACGAGGTCGAGCCGCGCCCCGCGGATGCGCACGACCTCCTCGGTGACCGGGTGCTCCACCTGCAGGCGGGTGTTCATCTCGAGGAAGAAGAACTCGCTCGCGTCGGCGTTCGTGACGAACTCGACGGTCCCGGCGCCGACATACCCGCAGGCCCGCGCGGCCTCGACCGCGGCCTCGCCCATGGCGTGGCGCTGCGTCGCATCGAGCACCGCCGACGGCGCCTCCTCGACGACCTTCTGGTGCCGGCGCTGCAGCGAGCACTCGCGTTCGCCGAGGTGCACGACACCGCCGTGGGCGTCCGCGAGCACCTGGATCTCGACGTGACGCGGGTCGGTGACGTAGCGCTCGACGAGCAGGGTGTCGTCGCCGAAGCTGCTGCGGGCCTCGCGCCGGGCGGCGGCGATGGCGTCGTCGAGGTCGGCGTCGCGTTCGACGACGTGCATGCCCTTGCCGCCCCCGCCCGCGCTGGGCTTGAGCAGCACCGGGAAGCCGATCTCGCGGGCGGCCGCGGCCACCTCGGCGTCGTCCAGGCCGGAGCCGTCGGACCCGGGCACCAGCGGCACCCCGGCCGGCCCGACCGTCGCCTTCGCGCGGATCTTGTCGCCCATCGCTTCGATGGCCTCGGCGGGCGGGCCGATCCACGTCAGCCCCGCGGCCTCGACCTGCCGCGCGAACGCCGCGTTCTCGGCGAGGAAGCCGTAGCCGGGGTGGACCGCTCGCGCACCGACCGAGAGCCCGGCCTCGACGATGGCGACGCCGTCGAGGTAGTCCGGCACGCGGACGGCGACGTCGGCGGCGCGCACGTGCGGGGCGCCCGCGTCGGGGTCGGTGTAGACGGCCACCGCCCGCAGGCCCCGCGCGTGCAGGGTGCGGGTGACGCGCACGGCGATCTCGCCCCGGTTGGCGATGAGGACGCTGCTGAACATGCCTCTCACATCCGGAAGACGCCGAAGTGCGGCGCGTCGAGGGGGGCGTTGGCGCAGGCCGAGAGGGCCAGGCCGAGCACGGTGCGCGTCTCGGCGGGGTCGATGACGCCGTCGTCCCAGAGCCGCGCGGTCGAGTAGTACGGGTGGCCCTGGTGCTCGTACTGCTCGCGCACCCCGTCCGCCTCGGACGACCCGACCGTCCCCAGCACCGTCGCGGCCTGCTCGGCGCCCATGACGCTGATGCGCGCGTTGGGCCACATCCACAGGAACCGCGGCGAGTAGGCCCGCCCGCTCATCGCGTAGTTGCCGGCGCCGTAGGAGCCGCCGATGACGACGGTCAGCTTGGGCACGCGCGTGGTGGCGACCGCCGTCACCATCTTCGCGCCGTCCTTCGCGATGCCGCCCGCCTCGTACTCGCGGCCGACCATGAAGCCGGTGATGTTCTGCAGGAACACGAGCGGGATGCCGCGCTGGTCGCAGAGCTCGACGAAGTGCGCGCCCTTGAGCGCCGACTCGCGGAAGAGCACCCCGTTGTTGGCGACGATGCCGACGGGGTGGCCCTCGAGCCGCGCGAAGCCGGTGACGAGGGTGGTGCCGTAGTCGGGCTTGAACGGCGTGAACGTGGCGCCGTCGACGAGCCGGGTGATCACCTCGTGCACGTCGTAGGCCGTGCGGCCGTCGACGGGGACGACGTCGTACAGCTCGGTGGGGTCGTGCTCGGGGGCCACGGTCGGCCGCCGCTCCCAGGGCGGCGGCACGCGCGGGCCGAGGGTGTCGACGATGTCGCGCACCATCGACAGCGCGTGCGCGTCGTCCTCGGCGAGGTGGTCGACGACGCCGGAGGTGCGGGCGTGCAGCACGCCGCCGCCGAGCTCCTCGGCGGTGACCTCCTCGCCCGTCGCCGCCTTCACCAGCGGCGGACCGCCCAGGAAGATCGTGCCCTGGTCGCGCACGATGATCGCTTCGTCGCTCATCGCCGGGACGTAGGCGCCGCCGGCCGTGCACGAGCCCATGACGGCCGCGATCTGCGGGATGCCGAGCCCGGACATCGTCGCCTGGTTGTAGAAGATGCGTCCGAAGTGCTCGCGGTCGGGGAACACCTGGTCCTGCTGCGGCAGGAACGCGCCGCCGGAGTCGACGAGGTAGACGCAGGGCAGGCGGTTGTGCAGCGCGACCTCCTGGGCGCGCAGGTGCTTCTTCACCGTCATCGGGTAGTACGTGCCGCCCTTGACGGTGGCGTCGTTGGCGACGACTACGCACTCGCGCCCGGCGATGCGCCCGACGCCGGTGATGATCCCGGCGCCCGGCGCGTCGTCGCCGTACATGCCGGTGGCGGCCAGCGGCGAGAGCTCCAGGAACGGGCTCGACGGGTCGAGCAGGGCGTCGACGCGGTCGCGCGGCAGCATCTTGCCGCGCTCGACGTGCCGGGCGCGCGAGCGCTCGGGCCCGCCGAGCCGCGCGGTCGCCAGCCGCTCGCGCAGGTCGGCGACCAGCTCGCGGTGTCCGGTCGCGGGCGCCGTCGCGGTGTCCGTCGCCGGCTCGTCGGTGGGCGCAGTGGTGGGCGCAGCCACGCTCGACCTCCTCGTCACGTTAACGCTCATTCACGTTAGCGAGCGTTCACACACCCTGGCAAGGGGCGTTAGTGTGCCGAGGGTGCCCGTCACCACGTCGCGCCGCGAGCAGATCCTCAGCGAGGCCGCGCGGCTGTTCGCCCGCCACGGGTTCCACGGCGTCTCCATCGACGGCATCGGCGCGGCGGTCGGGGTCAGCGGGCCGGCGCTCTACCGGCACTTCCCGTCCAAGGAGGGCCTGCTCGCCGAGATGCTCGTGGGCATCAGCGAGCACCTGCTCGCGGGCGGGCAGGAGCGCGCCGCCGAGCACGCCGATCCCGCCGCGCTGCTCGAGGCGCTGATCGCCTTCCACACCGACTTCGCGCTGCGCCAGCCCGAGCTCATCACCGTGCAGGACCGCGACCTCGCCAACCTCCCCGACGTGGCCCGCCGCCGCGTGCGCGGGCTGCAGCGGGCCTACGTCGAGATCTGGGTCGACGCGCTGGTCCGGGCCGGTCTGGCGCCGGGCGAGGAGACGGCGCGGGTCGGCGCCCACGCGGCGTTCGGGCTGATGAACTCCACCCCGCGCAGCGCCGGGCACACCCGCGCGGACGTCGCCGCCCCGGTGCTCGTCGCGATGACCCGCGACGCCCTGCACGCCCTACGCTCCGCCACGTGAACCAACCACAGCAGGGCCAGCAGTACCCGCCCCAGCAGCAACTGCCGCAGCAGCCGGGCCAGCAGCCCGGGCAGCAGTACCCGATCCTGCTCTCGACGATGAACGACCTGCCCGGCTACCAGGTGGTCCGCGTGTTCGGCGAGGTCTTCGGCCTGACCGTCCGGAGCCGGAACATGTTCTCCAACCTCGGCGCGGGCTTCAAGGCGATGGCCGGCGGCGAGCTGAAGGGCCTGTCGAAGCTGCTGTCGGACTCCCGCCACGAGGCGCTCGGGCGCCTGTCGCAGGAGGCCATGGCGCACGGCGCGAACGCGGTGCTCGCGCTGCGCTTCGACTGCAACGAGATCGCGCAGTCGGCCAGCGAGATCGCGGCGTACGGGACCGCGGTCTACGTCGTGCCCGCCGCCCAGCGCTGAGGGCCGGCGCCGAGGATCTACCGCGGCGGGCGGGGCAGGCTCGCCCCGGCCTCGTCCTCGGCGGCGACCAGCCGGTTGCGCCGCAGCTCGGCCTCCTCGAGCCGCGAGCGCACGGAGCGCTGGCGGGAGAGCAGCTCGCGCACGTACTCGTGGCGCTCCGCCTGCTGCGCCGCGTGGATCTGCGCGGTGAGCTTGGCGTCGAAGCGCTCGAACTCGGCCACCTGGTGGTCGGCCGCCTTCCGCTGGCGCACCGCCTCCTCGTACGGCGTGCGCATCGGCGTCACGCCGTAACCGGCGGTGCCGTGCCCGGGCGCGCCGGTGGGCGCCTCGTAGGCGCGGGGCGCCCCGATGCCGGTGTAGGCCGGCGGCGCGGTGTCGGCCGTCCGGTCGTCGTCGCGGCCGCGTCCGAAGAACCGGCCCCATCGTGAGGTCGCCATGGCACTCCTCCTCACCGTGGGTGACGCCGACCACTCTGCACCCGGATCGTCCCCGACGGAAGCGGACATGCGCCGCGTCGTCCGGACGGACCCGACGTCTACGCCGTGGAGAGCGGAACCGGGGCGATGTCCTCGTCCGCGGGCAGCGCGAACCCGAAGATCCGGGCGTAGAACGCGAGCTCCGCGTCGAGGGCACGGCGGATGTTCTCGGCCTTCCGGAAGCCGTGCTGCTCGCCCGGGAACAGCAGGTAGGCGACCGGCACGCCGCGCGAGCGCAGCGCCTCGACGATCATCTCCGACTGGTTCGGCGGGACGATCGCGTCCTCCTCGCCCTGCAGCACGATCAGCGGCGTCGCGAAGCGCTCGACGTGCGTGATCGGCGAGCGCTCGACGTAGACCTCACGGGCCTCCGGGTAGGGCCCGACCAGCCCGTCGAGGTAGCGCGACTCGAACTTGTGGGTGTCCGCGGCCAGGGCCTCCAGGTCGGCCACCCCGAAGTGGTCGGCGCCGGCGCTGAACGGGGTGTCGTCGCGGGCCAAGGCGGCGAGCGTCGTGAAGCCCCCGGCCGAACCGCCCCGGATCGCGAGCCGCTGCCGGTCGACCCGCCCGGCGTCGGCGAGGGCGCGGGCCGCGGCGAGGCAGTCGGCGACGTCGACGACGCCCCACGCACCCTCGAGCTGCTCGCGGTAGGCGCGCCCGTAGCCCGCGGAGCCGCCGTAGTCCACGTCGACCACGCCGAAGCCCCGGCTGGTCCAGTACTGCAGGCCGAGGTTCAGCACGGGCGTCGCGGCGCCGGTCGGCCCGCCGTGGATGACGACGAGCAGCGGCGGGAGCTCGCCCGTCGGGCCGTCGCCGACGGGCGCGTAGAAGAGCGCATGGGCGTCGCGGGGTGTGCCGGCCCCGTCGGTCGAGGAGAACGTCATCGGCTCGGGCACCGCGATGGTCGCCGGGTCGAGGCCCAGGTCGCGGGGGGAGCGCAGCGTCGTGACGGTGCCGTCGACGCCGACGCCGACGCGGTGGACGCCCGGCTCGGCGGTGGGCGAGCCGGCGACGCAGAGCACGCCGTCGCCGTCCGCGCGCACCGCGCGGATGGCCGTGAACCCGGTGTCGAGGTCGGTCACCGTCCCGTCTGGCGCCCGCACGGCCAGCACGTCGAACCCCTGCGAGGACCGCGCGAACACCACCCGCCCGTCCGGCAGCGTCGCGTGGCGCGAACCGCCGAGCTGCCACGCCGGCAGGCCGATCTCGGCGTCGAGCACGACCACCGGGCTGACCTCCGCCCCGTCCCAGCGGTACAGGTTCCACCAGCCGGTGCGGTCGGAGAGGAAGTGCAGCCCGCCGTCGGGCTGCCAGGCCGGCTCGCCGACCGACTCGCCCGGCCCGCCGGCGACGACCGTCTCGGCCCCGCTGGCGAGGTCGCGGACGGTCAGCACCGTGTCGTCCCACGGCATCGACGGGTGGTCCCACGAGACCCAGGCGAGGCGGGTCCCGTCGGGCGACAGGCGCGGGGCGGCGACGAAGTCCGGCCCGCTGACCAGCACCTCCGGCTCCCCCGGCGTCCGCGCGTCGAGGCGCACGACCTCGTTGACCACCTCGGTGGCGGGCGCCCCCGCGCGCGGGTGGCGCTCGCGCACGCAGACCAGCCACGAGCCGTCCGGGGCCACGTCGCCGTCCGCGTAGCGGTCGCCGCGCGGGACGGCGGGCTCCGGGGTCAGCACCGTGGTCACGCCGTCCTCGAGGCGGCGCAGGCGCTGGTCGGCCCAGTCGACGTGGAACACCACGCCGTCGTGCAGCCACCAGGCGCCACCGCCGTACTCGTGCACGGCCGTGCGGGCGTTGGCGCCGTCGCCCAGCAGGTCGGTGACCGTGCCGTCGGCGTCGCGGCGCACGAGCTGGATCCGGCCGCCCTCGGCCGCGCGACCCTCGCCCCACACCACGCCGCCCCGCCCGTCGGGCCGCACGTCGTCGAGGCGCACCGCTGCGGCCACGACGAGCTCGGACGTGATCGGGGTGGGCCAGGAGCCGTAGGGCAGCGCGCTCGTCACGGCGACACCGTAGGCCGAAGCGCGCTCACTCCCGGTCGCGGAGCACGTTCTTCTGGATCTTCCCGGTGGAGGTCTTGGGCAGCTCGCCGAAGACGATCCGCTTCGGCGCCTTGAACCGGGCCAGGTGGGTACGGACGTGCTCGATCAGCTCGTCGGGGTCGACCTCGCGCGCCACCGTCACGTACGCCACCGGGACCTCGCCCCAGCGCTCGTCGGGCGCGCCGACCACCGCCGACTCGACGACGGCCGGGTGGCTGTCGAGCACGCGCTCGACCTCGACCGACGCGATGTTCTCGCCGCCGGAGATGATCACGTCCTTGCTGCGGTCACGGATCTCGACGTAGCCGTCGGGGTGCACGACGCCGAGGTCGCCGGTGCGGAACCAGCCCCTATCGGCGTGCTGTCCTGAATGCGTCGTGACCTCGGCGGTCGCCTCGGGGTCGCGGTAGTAGCCGAGCATGACGTCGTTGCCGCGCAGCACAAGCTCGCCGAGCGACTCGCCGTCGGCGGGCACGTCGGCGCCGGTCTGCTCGTCGAGCACCCGCAGCCGCTGGGCCACGACGTTGCCGACGCCCTGGCGCGCCTTGAGCCGGGCCTGCTCGTCGGCGTCGAGGTCGTCCCACTCGGGGTGCCAGTCGTTGACCGCCGCCGGGCCGTACGTCTCGGTCAGGCCGTACAGGTGCGTGACGTCCATGCCGAGCTCGTCCATCCGCGCGAGCAGCGTCGGCGACGGCGGGGCGCCGCCGGTCGCGACGGTGACCCGCTCGGGCGCGGGCCCCTCCTTCGCCGCCTCGGCGTGGGCGATCATCGTCAGCACCGTGGGCGCGGCACAGTAGTGCGTCACGCCCTCGGTGCGGATCAGCCGCCAGATCTCCTCGGCGTCGATCGCACGCAGGCACACGTGCAGCCCGCCGGCCGCGGTCACCGCCCAGGGGAAGCACCACCCGTCGCAGTGGAACATCGGCAGGGTCCACAGGTAGCGCGACGCCGGCTGCAGGCGCAGGTGGAACGCCATGGCCAGGGCCTGCAGGTTCGCGCCGCGGTGGTGGTACATCACGCCCTTGGGCCGCCCGGTGGTGCCCGACGTGTAGTTGATCGCCAGCAGGCCCCGCTCGTCGGCGACCGGGACGACGCGCTCGGGGGACCCGTCGACGAGGGACTCGTAGCGCTCGCCCTCCTCGACCAGCGCGACCCCGGTGCGCTCGGCCACCGCGCGGGCGTTCTCCACGAGCTCCCGGGTGGCGATCAGCAGGCGCGCGCCCGAGTGCTCGACGATGTGGACGATCTCGTCGACCGAGAGCCGGGTGTTGAGCGGGACGAGCACCGCGCCGGCGTAGGGCACGCCGTGGTGGCACTCGAGCATCACGTGGCTGTTGCTGGCGAGCGCAGCCACGCGGTCGCCGGGCTCGATCCCCAGCTCGTGCAGCGCGCCCGCCAGGCGGCGCGACCGCGCGGCGAACTCGGCGTAGGTGAACCGCCGCCCCTCGTCGACGATCGCGTCGCGGGTGCCGAACGCGTGGGCCGCCCGGTCGAGGAACGCCGTCGGGGTCAGCTCCGCGAAGCTGAACGCGGCCGGGGTGATCGCGGCGACACCGGTGTCCATGCCGCTTCTCTACCCGATGCGGCTACACCACGCCCAGGGCCGTCATGGCCTCCGCGACGCGCAGGAAGGCCGCGGCGTTGGCGCCGTTCTCGAGGTCGGTCGGGTCGCCGTGGTAGCGCTCGGCGGCGTCGCGCACCCGGTCGAAGGCCTCGGACATGATCGTGGAGAGACGCTCGTCGACCTCGTCGGCGCTCCACCGCTCGCGGCCCGCGGCCTGCTGCATCTCGAGCGCGGACACCGCGACGCCCCCGGCGTTGGCGGCCTTGCCCGGTCCGAACCCGACGCCGGCCTCCCGCAGGATTGCGCGCGCCTCCGGGGTCACCGGGCCGTTGGCGCCCTCGGCGACGACCCGGCACCCGTGGTCGGCCAGCGCCCGGGCCTCGTCCGGGCCGATCTCGCCCTGTGTCGCGCACGGCAGCGCCACGTCGCACTCGACGGTGAACGGCGAGCCCTCGCCGGGCGTGGCGCCGGAGCGCTTCTCGGCGTAGTCGGCCACCGAGCCGCCCTGCTCCTTGACCTCGCGCAGGGCCGCGACGTCGACGCCGTCGGGCTCGGCCACCGCGCCCCGGGAATCCGAGCAGCCGACCACCGTGCCGCCGGACGCGACCACCTTGTCCATCGCGTGCAGCGCGACGTTGCCGCTGCCGGACACGACGACGCGGGCGCCGTCGAGGTCGTGGCCCTGCTCGGCGAGCATCCGCTGCGTGAAGTACACGGTGCCGTAGCCGGTGGCCTCCGGGCGCAGCGCCGAGCCCCCGAGCGCGGCCGGCTTGCCCGTGAGCACGCCGGGCTCGTGGTGGCCGGCCAGGCGCTGGTGCTGCCCGTAGATCCAGCCGATCTCGCGCGGTCCGACGCCCATGTCCCCGGCCGGCACGTCCAGCGCGGCGCCGACGTGCTGGACCATCTCCGTGGCGAACGACTGGCAGAACCGCATGAGCTCGCCCGCCGAGAGCGTCTTCGGGTCGACGTCCGCGCCGCCCTTGCCGCCGCCGATGTCCTGGCCGGTGAGGGCGTTCTTGAAGACCTGCTCGAAGCCCAGGAACTTGACGACGTCGAGGTCCACCGACGGCGCGAAGCGCAGCCCACCCTTGTACGGGCCGAGCGCGGAGTTGAACTGCACGCGGAACCCGCGGTGGACGCGCACGCGCCCGGCGTCGTCGACCCACGGCACGCGGAAGACGATCACCCGCTCGGGCTCGCAGAGCCGCCCGACGACGTCGGTGTACCCCGGGTGCTCGAGCAGCACCGGCCCGATGCTGCGCAGCACGGCGCGGACGTCGGCGTGGAAGAGCTCCTGGTGGGGGTCGCGCCGCAGGACGTCGCGCCAGACCTCCCGCAGGGTCGCGTCCCCTGGCAGATCGTCCGTGTCGTCCGTGCGGTCGCGCGCCATCGCCGGTCCTCCGAAACGTCGCTGTTCCGTGGTGCGCCGGACCGTTACCCGCCGGTCGGACGACTCATTCCGCCTGCTCGGCCGAGCACCACCACGTCGTCCGGCCACCGACGGTCCCGCGCTCCATCGGCGCACCGCAGCGCGGGCACGTCTCGTCCTTCGCGCGGTGGGGGATCACCTCGCCGGTGTGCACACCGCCTTTCTTGATCGCGCTGCGGGTGGCCTTGCGCAGGGTGGTGCGCAGCGCGTCGAGCTCGGCGACGGTGAGCTCCCCCGCGGGCCGGGACGGCGACATCCGCGCTTCCCACAGCGTCTCGTCGGCCAGGAGGTTGCCGACGCCCGAGAGCACCGACTGGTCGAGCAGCCGCGCCTTGAGCGGCGCGGTGCCCTTGCCGACGCGGGCGCGGAACTCGTCGCGGGTGATCTCGGCGGCGTCGGGGCCGAGGGCGTCGAGGTCGGGCTCCAGGCGCACGCGCCCGAGGCGGCGCTTGTCGAACAGCCGCAGCTCGCCGCCATCGGCGAACGTCATCCGGAAGCGGTCCCACTCCGGCTTGTCCGGGCGCTCCCCGGCCTTCTTCGGCATGCCCCCGACGTGCGGGTCGCCGCCGGCGTAGAGGCTCTCGGCGTCACCGGACGGCCCGGTGACGAAGATCCGCCCACCCATGCCGAGGTGGATGCCCAGGTGCGGGCCCTCGTCGCCGTCGGCGGTGACGGTGTCGCACCACATCGTCTTGCCCCGCCGGTGCGCGACGGTGAGGCGACCGCCCTTGAGGGCGTGGTCGATCTCGCCGGGGCCGTGGGGGCGGCACACGAACTCGTCGGTGTCGTCGATGCTCGCGATCTCCCGGTCCAGGGCCCGCTCGACGACCTGGCGCGCGTTCTCGACCTCGGGCAGCTCCGGCACGACCCCAGCATGCCCCGTCGTGCGCGACCGACACGTAACAGCGGCGACACCTCCGGTGCCGGGGGCGCGCGCAGGCTGGCAGCGTGACCGCCGTGCTCACCGGAACCGCGATGCTCGCCGTCGCGCTCGAGGAGGCCCGCACCGGGGCGGCGGCGGGGGGCGTGCCGGTCGGCGCGGCCCTGTTCGGCCCCGACGGCGAGCTCCTCGGCCGCGGCCACAACCGCCGCGTCCAGGACGGCGACCCCGCCACCCACGGCGAGACGGCCGCCTTCCGTGCCGCCGGTCGCCGCCCGCACTACCGCGGCACGACCATGGTCACGACGCTCTCGCCCTGCTGGTTCTGCGCCGGGCTCATCCGCCAGTTCCGCATCCCGCGCCTCGTCGTGGGCGAGGCCGAGAACTTCGGCGGCCAGCACGCCTGGCTCGCGGAGAACGGCGTCGAGGTGACGGTGCTCGACGACCCGGACTGCGCGGCGCTCATGCAGCGCTTCGCGGCCGAGCACCCCGAGGCGTGGCTCGAGGACATCGGGGGGCCGGAATGAGCTCCGCACCGGTGCCTTTGGTCGACCTGCAGCCCTGGTTCCACGGCACCGCGGACGACCGGGGCGCGGTGGCGCGCAAGGTCGACGAGGCGCTGCGCACGTCGAGGTTCCTGCTGGTCACCGGGCACGAGGTGCCGGGCACCGTGCGGGCGGCCGCCCGGGCGGCCGCCCGCCAGTTCTTCGCGCTGCCCACCGAGGTCAAACAGCCCTACGCGGTCGGGGTGGGCGGCCGCGGCTGGCTGCAACCCGGGGCGGAGGCCAACGCCGGCGCCGAGGGTGTCAGCACGCCGCCGGACCTCAAGGAGAGCTGGACCTGTGGGTCGGATTCGCCGACCGGTGACCCGGCGATCGACGCGGTCTGGTTCGCCCCCAACGTCTGGCCGCACGAGGTGCCGGCACTGCGGCTCGCGCTGGAGGACCACCTCGCGCACGTGCGCGCCCTCGCCGACGAGCTGCTGGTGATCGGGGCCTGCGCCCTCGGCCTGCCCGAGGACTTCTTCACCCGCGCCACGGGCCACCCGTCGTACACGCTCAACGTCAACCGCTACCCGCCGCTGACCGAGACCGGTGAGCCCGCCGAGGGCCAGTTCCGCATCGGCGCGCACACGGACTTCGGGACGGTGACCGTGCTCGACCGGGAGGTCGGGGCCGGCGGGCTCCAGGTGGACGTCCCGGGCGTCGGGTGGGTCGACGCGCCGCACCACCCGGGCGCGTTCACGATCAACATCGGCGACCTGCTGGCCCGCTGGACCGGGGAGCGCTGGCGCTCCACCCGGCACCGCGTGCTGCCCCCGCAGGACGTCGCGCCCGACGAGGACCTGGTCTCGCTCGTCTACTTCTACGAGCTCGACCCGGACACGACGGTCGAGGCCCTCGGCCCGCCCGTCGGCCACGTGGCCGCCGCACCGGTGCGCGCCCGCGACTACCTCGCCGCGAAGTTGGCGGCGATCACCGTGCCGTAGGGCAGCAGAGGAGGTCGGACGATGTCCGTCACCCAGGATCCGTCGGACGTCGTCGTCCGCGAGGGCGTCTACGGCGACCGGGTCGTCGCCGTCGAGCCCGGCGGCGCCGAGTTCATCCCGCTCGCCGACCGCCACGGGCGCCCGCGCCAGCTGTTCTGGACGTGGTGCTCACCGAACCTCGAGTTCGCCACGATCTTCGTCGGCGTCCTCGCCGTCAGCGCCTTCAGCCTGTCGTTCTGGGGGGCGGTCCTGGGCATCGTCGCCGGGACGGCGCTGGGCTCGCTGACCCACGGCCTACTCTCGTCCCGCGGGCCGCGCACCGGCGTGCCGATGATGGTGCTCTCACGGCTCGGCTTCGGCTTCCGCGCCAACGCCCTGCCCGCCGGCCTCAACGCGGTCGTCGGCGGCATCGGCTGGTTCGCGGTCAACAGCGTGTCCGGCGCGCTCGCGCTCGCGACGCTGACCGGGATGCCGGCCTGGCTCGGCCTGCTCGTGGTGGCGGCGGTCCAGATCGGGGTGGCGCTGCTCGGCCACAACCTCATCCACGGCTTCGAGAAGGTCGTGCTGCCGGTGCTGGCCGTCGTCTTCGCGGTCACGTCGGTGGTGATCCTGACCCAGGTCGACCCGTCGTACGTGCCGACCGACGGCCAGCCCGCCGGGCCGGTCGCCGGGTTCCTCCTGACGGTCGGCGCGACCTTCGGCTACGCCGCGGGCTGGAACCCCTACGCCACCGACTACACGCGCTACCTGCCGCCGACGACCAGCCCGCGTGCCACCGCGTGGGCCGCCGGGCTCGGGGTGTTCGTGCCGTGCGTGGTGCTCGAGACGGTCGGGGCGGCGTCGGCGACGCTCGCGAGCGACCCGCACGCCACACCGACCGGTGCCTTCACCGCGCACCTGCCCGGCTGGCTCGCGGCGCTGACGCTGCTGTGCATCGCGCTCGGTGCCGTCGCCGCCAACGCGATCAACATCTACTCGGGCGCGCTGTCGTTCGTGGCCCTGGGCATCCGCCTGCCGCTGACGCTGCGCCGGGCGCTGGCGGTCGGGGTGTTCGGCGTGCTCGGGTTCGTCGTCGCCCTGTTCGGGCTGGCCGACGCCGGGCACGCGTACGAGGGCTTCCTGCTGATCATCGCCTACTGGATCGGGCCGTGGCTGGCGGTGGTGTTCGCCGACTGGTGGCTGCGGCGGGGCAGCGACAGCGAAGGGCTGCTGTTCGACGTCACCCACCGCAACGCCGCGGGGCCGATCGCGATGCTCACCGGGATCGTCGTCGCGATCGTGCTGTTCGCGAACCAGGTGGCGTTCACCGGCCTCGTCGCGGCGGCCGTGCCGGGCATCGGCGACATCGGGTTCGAGGCCGGCTTCCTGGTCAGCGGCGCGGTCTACCTCCTGCTGCGCCGCCGGAGCCGGGCGCGCTGACGCACACGTCGGCCACGCAGCGGGCGACCGGACCGTCCGGGTCCGCGGCGCGGGCCAGCGCCTCCTCGCCGACGCCGAGCCCGCGCAGCAGCGTGCGGCAGAACTCGGCGGCCACGATCCCCGGGGCCAGCCGGCCCCGGGGGTCGAACCACGTCCACATCCAGTGCAGCGAGCCGAACATCTGCAGGCTGCGCAGCCGGGCGTCGCCGGGGAGGAACGCCCCGGACTCCTCGCCCTCCGCGAGCACGGCGACGACCAGGTCGCGGTAGGCGTCGCGCTGGGCGCGGGCGGTCTCCATGCCCGGCTCGTCGGTGAGGCGGACGACCTCGCGCTGGAACGCCACCGTGGTCTCGGGCTCGTCGGTGGAGTACCGGACGCCGGCGTGCACGAACGCCGCGATCCGGTCCTCGGGCGCGGGCAGCCGGGCGAGGAACGCGTGGGCCTCGTCGAGGCGCCGGCGCATGTAGCGCTCCTGCACCTCGGCGAGCATCCGGTCCTTCGTGCCGAAGTGGTGGACGATCGTCCCCTTGCTCATCCCCAGCTCGGCGGCGACGTCACCGAAGTTCGCGCGGTCGTAGCCGCGGCCGGCGACGTGCCGGGTGAACGTCGTCAGGATCTCGTCGCGCCGCCCGCCCCGGGCGCGCCCGGGAGCCACCACCGGCTCGGTCATGGCGCCCCCTTGTGAACTGACCGCACGTACGGGCAGAGTAGCCCAGGTCACGCCGGGGTGGGAGGAGCGGGAGGACAGCCGTGGACGGTGGGATCGCCGACTGGGTGGCGCGCCGGGCCGTGCGCCGGCCCGACGCGACGGCGCTCGTCGACGTGGCCACGGGCGCCCGCCACACCTACGCCGCGCTCGACCGCCGCGTCGGCGCGCGGGCGGCGGCGCTCGCCGGGCTCGGTGTCGGGCCGGGCGACCGGGTCGCATTGCTGGGGGAGAACTCCGCGGCCTACCTGGAGTGGCTCTTCGACGCCGCCCGCCTCGGCGCCGTCTCGGTCCCGGTGAACCACCGGCTCGCCCCCGCCGAGGTCGCGCACGTGCTGACCGACTCCGGGGCGAGCGTGCTCGTGCACTCGGCGGCCTTCGCGTCGCTGGCCGACGGCACCGACCGGCCCCTCGTCGACCTCGGCGCGGAGCCGGGCGACGGCACCGTCACGCCGCAGCCCGTCGGCGGCGACGACCCCTGCGTGATCATGTACACGTCGGGGACCACGGGCGTGCCCAAGGGCGCCGTGCTCACGCACGACAACATGCTGTGGAACGCGATCAACATGGTCACCGCCGGCCCCGGCATCGGCGGCACCGACGTGACGATCGCGGCGGCGCCGCTGTTCCACATCGGCGCGCTCGGGCTCTCCACGCTGCCCCTGCTCTACGCCGGCGGCACGGTGGTCGTCGTCCCGTCGTTCGACCCGGCGGCGTTCGTCGACCTGATGGCCCGCGAGGGCGTCACCACCCAGTTCCTCGTGCCCGCGATGTGGGCGGCGTTGACCCGTCTGCCCGCGCTGCCGCCGCTGCCTGCCCTGCGCTGGGCGATCTCGGGCGGGGCGCCCTGCCCGGTCACCGTCATCGAGCACTTCACCCGCCTGGGCTGGACGTTCACCGAGGGCTTCGGGATGACCGAGCTCTCCCCGGCCGCGCTCTTCCTCGACGCCGCCGACGTCCTGACCCATGCCGGGTCGGTCGGGCGGCCCTTCCTGCACGTCGACGCGCGGCTCGTCTCCGAGGCCGGCGAGGACGTCGGCGTCGGCGAGGTGGGCGAGCTGGTGCTGCGCGGCCCGACCGTGTTCGCCGGTTACTGGAACCGGCCGGAGGCGACGGCCGAGGCGATCCGCGGGGGCTGGTTCCACTCCGGCGACCTCGGCGTGCGCGACGCCGAGGGCTTCGTGACGCTCGTCGACCGCAAGAAGGACATGATCATCACGGGCGGCGAGAACGTCTACCCCGTCGAGGTCGAGCAGGTGCTGCACCGGCACCCCGCGGTCGCGGACGTCGCGGTCGTCGGCGTCGGGGACCCGCAGTGGGGCGAGACGGTGCTGGCGGTCGTCGTGCCCGACGGCGCGCTCGACCCGGCCGAGGTCATCGCCTTCGCCCGCGAGCGGATCGCGCACTTCAAGGCCCCGCGCCGCGTCGAGGTCGTCGACGAGCTGCCCCGCAACGCCACCGGCAAGCTCCTCAAGCGCGTGCTGCGCGAGCGCTACGCCGGCCAGGCGGAAGCGGTCGCCCGGTGACGGGCACGCCCGTGTCGAGCGAGGGGCACCTTCGCTCGGGTAGATCGAGCGCGGGTGCCCCTCGCTCCGAACCGGTGAGCGCCCACGACGCGTGGGCGACGCCCGAGCGGCGTGCCCTGCGGGAGCTGGTCGCCGACTTCACCGTCCGCGAGGTGGTCCCGCACCTCGCGCGCTGGGAGGACGAGGGCGCGCTGCCGCGGGCGCTGCACGAGCGCGCCGGCGAGCTGGGCCTGCTCGAGCTGGGCTTCCCGGCCGCGGCGGGCGGGGCCGGCGAGCACCTCGACGCCGCGCTGGTCACCGAGCAGCTGATCCTCTCCGGTGGGTCGAGCGGGGTCTGCGCGGGTCTGTTCACCCACGGCATCGGCGTCCCGCACATCGCCGCCGCGGGCGACCCCGCCCAGATCGACCGGTTCGTGCGCCCGGTGCTCGCCGGGCGCGCCATCGCGAGCCTCGGCGTCACCGAGCCCGGCGCCGGGTCCGACGTCGCGGCGATCACCACCCGCGCGGTGCGCGACGGCGACGACTACGTCGTCGACGGCGCCAAGACCTTCATCACCTCGGGCACCCGGGCCGACCTCGTCACCACCGCCGTGCGGACGGGCGGACCGGGGCACCGCGGCCTGTCCCTGCTGGTGATCGAGACCGACCGGGCCGGGGTCTCGCGCTCGCGGCTGCGCAAGATGGGCTGGCACTGCTCCGACACCGCCGAGCTGCACTTCGACGGCGTCCGCGTGCCGGCGGCGAACCTCGTCGGTGCCGAGGGCACCGGATTCCGCCAGATCATGGTCAACTTCGCGGCGGAGCGGCTGTCGCTCGCCGTGCAGGCGTACGCGACGGCCCAGCGCTGCGTCGACCTCACCGTCGACTGGGTCCGACGACGCACGACGTTCGGCGAGCCGCTGGCGCGCCGGCAGCTGGTGCGCCACCAGATCGCCGAGATGGCCCGCGAGGCGACGGTCGCGCGCACCTACGTCCGGGACGTCTTCGCGCGCTGGCAGGCCGGGTCGCCCGACACCGACGTCGTGACCGAGCTGGCCATGGCCAAGAACACCGCCGTCGCGGCGTGCGACGCCGTCGTCGACCGAGCGGTCCAGCTGCACGGAGGGATGGGCTACATGCACGGCGTGGAGGTCGAGCGCCACTACCGCGACGCGCGCATCCTCGGCATCGGCGGCGGCGCCACCGAGATCATGGACGAGGTCGTGGCGGGCCGGCTGGGGCTGGACGGGTGAGCGCCGTCCCCGACGTCTCGCCCGCCGCGGTGCTGGGCTCGCGGCTGGACCCGTCGTCGCCGGAGTACGCCGCCGACCGTGACACCATGCTCGACGCCCTGCGCGGCGTCGACGAGGTCGCCGCGACGGTGCTCGAGGCCGGCGGCCCCACGTACGTCGACCGCCACCACGACCGCGGCAAGCTCACCGCCCGCGAGCGCGTCGACCTGCTCCTCGACCCCGACGCCGCGTTCCTCGAGATCGGCGCGCTGGCCGGCGCCCACGAGCCCGACCTCACCACGCCGGGTGCCGGCCTGGTCGTCGGCATCGGGGCGGTGAGCGGGGTGGAGTGCCTGGTCGTCGCCAACGAGCCGACGGTCAAGGGCGGCTCGATCACGCCGATCGGCGTCACCAAGCAGCTGCGGGCGCTGGAGATCGCCGAGCGCAACCGCCTGCCCGTCGTCGCCCTCGTCGAGTCCGGCGGGGCCGACCTACCCCGCCAGGCCGACCTGTTCGTCCCCGGCGGGCGCACCTTCCGCGAGATGACGCGGCTCTCGGCCCAGGGCATCCCGACGATCGCGCTGGTCTTCGGCTCGTCCACCGCGGGCGGGGCCTACATGCCGGGGATGAGCGAGTACACGGTGTTCGTCCGCGGTCAGGCCACCGTCTACCTGGGCGGGCCGCCGCTGGTGAAGATGGCGATCAACGAGGACGTCGACGACGAGACCCTCGGCGGCGCGGAGATGCACGCCCGCGAGTCCGGGCTCGCCGACCACCTCGCCGCCGACGAGCGCGACGCCCTGCGGATCGGGCGCCGGATCGTCGCCGACCTGGGCTGGCGCAAGGCCGGGCCGGGCCCGACGCTGCCGCCCGACCCGCCGCGCTTCCCCGCCGAGGAGCTGCTCGGCTGCGCGGCGAGCGACCCGAAGCGCTCGGTCGAGGTGCGCGACGTGCTCGCGCGCGTGCTCGACGGCTCGCGCTTCGACGAGCACAAGCCGCTCTACGGCACGACGCTCGTCTGCGGCTGGGGCTCGATCGGCGGCTTCCCGGTCGGCGTGCTCGCCAACAACGGGATCCTGTTCTCCGAGGAGTCGCAGAAGGGCGCGCAGTTCGTGCAGCTCGCGAACGCACGGTCGATCCCGCTGCTGTTCGTCCAGAACATCACCGGGTTCATGGTCGGGTCGGCCTACGAGCGCGGCGGGATCATCAAGGACGGCGCCAAGCTGATCAACGCGGTGTCGAACTCCGAGGTCCCGCACCTGACGCTCATGGTCGGCGCCTCGTACGGGGCCGGGAACTACGGCATGTCCGGGCGGGCCTACGACCCGCGATTCGTGTTCACGTGGCCCAACCACCGCATCGCGGTCATGGGCGGCACCCAGCTCGCCGGCGTCATGTCGATGGTGCAGCGCCGCTCGGCCGAGCGCGCGGGCCGGGCGTACGACGAGGACACCGACCGCGCCACCCGGAAGGCCGTCGAGGACGCGGTCGAGGCGCAGTCCAACGCCGTCTACGCGTCGGGGCGGATGTGGGACGACGGCGTCATCGACCCCCGCGACACCCGCACCGTCCTGGGCCTGGCCCTCTCGGCCGTCCACTCCGCCCCCGTCACCGGCGCGACCCGCTTCGCGCCGTTCCGGATGTGAGGACCGTGATCAGCACGCTGCTCGTGGCCAACCGGGGGGAGATCGCGCGGCGGGTGATCCGAGCGGCGCGGGCGCTCGGGATCCGGACCGTCGCGGTCCACTCCGAGCCCGACGCCGACGCCCCGCACGTGGCCGAGGCGGACCGGGCGGTCGCGCTGCGCGGGTCGACGAGCAGCGAGACCTACCTCGACGTCGAGCAGGTCCTCGCCGCCGCGCGGGCCACCGGCGCCGACGCCGTCCACCCCGGCTACGGCTTCCTCTCGGAGAACGCCGCCTTCGCGCGCCGCTGCGCCGCGGCCGGGCTGACGTGGGTCGGCCCGGACCCGGCGGCGATCGCGGCGATGGGCGTCAAGCACACGGCCAAGGCGCTGGCCCGCGAGGCCGGTGTCCCGACGCTGCCGGACGCGCTCCTGGAGTCCGACGACCCGGCCGACTGGGCCGCCGCGGGCGAGCGGGTCGGGTTCCCCCTGCTGGTCAAGGCCAGCGCGGGCGGCGGGGGCAGCGGGATGCGGGAGGTCCGCGACGCCGCCGGCCTCGCCGACGCCGTCCGCTCCGCCCGCGCCGAGGCCGCCCGCAGCTTCGGCGACGACACCGTCTTCCTCGAGCGCCTGCTCGACGCGCCACGGCACGTCGAGATCCAGGTCGTCGGCGACGCCCACGGCCACGTCGTGCACCTCGGCGAGCGCGAGTGCTCGATCCAGCGCCGCCACCAGAAGGTCGTCGAGGAGGCGCCGTCGCCGGTCGTGTCGGCGGAGCTCCGCGCGCGGATGGGCGCCACGGCCGTGGCCCTCGCGCAGCAGCTGGGCTACGTCGGCGTCGGGACCGTCGAGTTCCTGCTCGACGACGCCGGGCGGTTCGCCTTCCTCGAGATGAACACCCGGCTGCAGGTGGAGCACCCGGTCACCGAGGAGGTCTACGGCGTCGACCTCGTCGCGCTGCAGCTCGCGATCGCCGACGGCGAGCGGCTCCCCTTCGGCCAGGACGACGTCGTCCCGCGCGGGCACGCCGTCGAGGTACGCCTCTACGCCGAGGACCCCGCCCGCGACGACCGCCCCAGCCCCGGCACGCTGCACCGCTACTCCCACACCTCTCCCGGCAACGACAGCGATCTCCGCTGGGAGGACGCGCTCGGGGAGTCCGGCGAGGTCAGCGCCTTCTACGACCCGATGATCGCCAAGGTGATCGCCCACGCGCCGACACGCACGGCCGCCGCGCTCCGGCTCGCCGCCGGGCTCGCGCGCGCGGAGATCCACGGCCCGGCCACCAACCGCGACCTGCTCGTCGCCGTCCTGCGCGACCCCGACTTCCTCGCCGGCGAGACCCGCACCGACTTCCTCGACCGCCACCCGCAGCTGCGCACCCCGCCCCCGGCGACCCCGCGGGTCGTGCACCTCGCGGCGGCGGTCGCCGCCACGAGTGCCGCACGCCGGGCGCGCGATCCCCTCAAGGACCTCGCCCCGCCCGGCTGGCGCCTCCTGCGCGGGGCACCCCGGCCGGTGGTCCCGTGGGAGGGCCCGGACGGCGAGGTCGTCCCCGATCTCGACGGCGTCGGCCTGCGCGACGTCACACCCGACGGCGCCCGCGTCACCCTCGACGGCGTCGAGTACGGCTGCCGCGTCACCCACCACGACGCGCCCGGCGGTGTCACCGCCTACGTCGACGACGGCGAGGGCCACAGCGCCTGGCGCGAGGTGCCGCGCCTGCCCGCGCCGCACGCCGCGGCGGGCGGGGCCGGGCCGGTCAGCGAGGTCCCGGGGACCGTCGTCGAGGTGCTGGTGCGCGAGGGCGAGCACGTCGTCGCCGGGCAGAAGCTCGTGGTGCTCGAGGCCATGAAGATGGAGCACCCCGCGCTCGCCGCCGCCGACGGCGTCGTGGAGACCGTGCACGTCGCGGTCGGCCAGTACGTCGAGGCACACGCCACGCTCGTCACCCTGGGGACGCCCGAGTGATCGCCGTCGCGAACGTCTCGGGCTTCTACGGCGACCGGCTCGCGGCGGCCCGCGAGATCGTCGACGCGCACCTCGAGGGCCGCGCCCACGTCGACGTCCTCACCGGCGACTGGCTCGCCGAGCTGACGATGGGCCTGCTCGCCAAGCAGCGCGACCGCGGCCGTGGCGGCTGGGCGACGACGTTCGTGACGCAGATGCGCGACGTGCTCGCCGACTGCCGCGACGCCGGCATCCTCGTCGTCGCCAACGCCGGCGGGCTCGATCCGGCGGGCTGCGCGGCCGAGGTCGCGGCGATCGACGACCGCGCGCACGTGGCCTGGGTGGGCGGCGACGACGTCACCGAACAGGTCCGCGCCCTGGGTGAGCGGGCGACGCACGCCGAGACCGGCGAGCCCATCCCCGACGAACCCATCGTCGCCAACGCCTACCTCGGCTGCCGCGGGATCGTGTCCGCGCTCGAGGCCGGGGCGAACGTCGTCGTCACCGGGCGGGTCACCGACGCCGCGGTCGTCGTGGGGCCGGCGGCGTGGCGCCACGGCTGGGGTCCCGACGACCTCGACGCGCTCGCCGGCGCCGTCGCCGCGGGCCACGTCATCGAGTGCGGGCCGCAGGCCACGGGCGGCAACTTCTCGTTCGCCGGCGAGCTCGCGGGCACCGAGCGCATCGGCTTCCCGATCGCCGAGATCGACGCCGACGGCTCCGCGGTGATCACCAAGGCGGCGGGCACCGGCGGCGCGGTGACCGTCGAGACCGTCACCGCCCAGCTGCTCTACGAGGTCGACGGCCCGCGCTACCCGACCCCCGACGTCGTCGCCCGCCTCGACACGATCACCCTCACCGAAGAGGGGCCGGACCGCGTCCGCATCGCCGGGACGCGGGGCGAGCCGCCGCCCCCGACGGTCAAGGTCGGCGCGGTGCTGCCCGCCGGGTGGCACAACGAGATGACGTTCGTGCTCACCGGCCTGGACGTCGACGCGAAGGCCGAGCAGGCCCTCGCCGCGCTGTGGGCGGGCGTGCCGGGTGGGCGCGACGCCTTCGAGCGCGTCGAGACCCGGCTGCTGCGCGCCGACCGCGAGGACCCGGCGCGGATGACCGAGGCGGTCTCGCTGCTCACCGTCGCCGTCGCGGGCAGCAAGGACGTGTGCGCCCGGCTGTCCCGGGCCGCGGTGGAGACCGCGCTCGCCGGCTACCCCGGCTTCTTCGCCACCACCCCACCCGGCCCGGGCAGCCCGGCGAGCGTGTTCTGGCCGGTGCTCCTGCCCGCCGCGGACCTGCCCCAGCTCGTCGGCCTCGGCGAGCGCACCTGGACCGTGCCCCCGCCGGCCGTCGCGGCGAGCGAACGGGGAGTTCCGACGCCTAGAAGCAGCGAGATACCCGTTCGCTGCGACACCACGGTGCGCGCTCCGCTGGGCCGCATCCTCGGGGCGCGGTCGGGCGACAAGGGCGGCAACGCGACGCTCGGGCTCTGGGCCCGGGACGACGCCGCGCACGCGTGGTTGAGCGGCTGGTGGGACGACGCGCACGTCGCGTGGCTGCTCGGCGAGGACGCCGCCGGCTGCTCGTTGCGGATCTGGGCGCTGCCGCGGCTGCGCGCGGTGGGCGTGACCGTGGTGGGGTTCCTCGGGCGGGGCGTCGCCGACAACCTCGCGCTCGACCCCCAGGCCAAGGGTCTCGGCGAGTTCGTCCGGGCCCGCCACGTCGACATCCCCGAGGAGCTGCTGCGATGAAGGTCGACGCCACCGTCGTCACCGGCGGGCTGACCGCGTTCGCCGACGACGCCGTCGTCGCCGAGGAGGCCGGCTACGACGCCGTCTGGGCCTCGGAGACCCAGCACGACCCGGCGGTCATGATCACGCTCGCGGCCACCCGCACCGAGCGGATCACGCTCGGCACGGCGATCACCGTCGCGTTCGCCCGCACGCCGATGACCACGGCGATGACGGCCAACGACCTCCAGGAGATGACGGGCGGGCGCTACGTCCTGGGCCTCGGCACGCAGATCAAGCCGCACGTCACCAAGCGGTTCTCGATGCCGTGGTCCGAGCCGGCACGCCGGATGCACGAGTACATCCGCGCCGTCCACGCGATCTGGGACGCGTGGTCGACCGGGGAGCGCCTCGACTTCCGCGGCGACTTCTACACGCACACGCTGATGACGCCGTTCTTCTCGCCGGGCCCGAACCCGCACGGCAACCCGCCGATCCACCTCGCCGGCGTCGGACCGCGGATGACGACGGTGGCGGGCGAGGTCGCCGACGGGTTCATGGCCCACGCCTTCTCCACCGAGCGCTACCTGCACGAGGTGACGCTGCCGGCGCTGCACGAGGGCTTCGAGAAGGCCGGCACCGACGGCTCCGGCTTCGAGTTCTCCGCCACCGCGCTCATCGCCACCGGCAACACCGAGGAGGAGTTCGCCGAGTCGGTGCGCGACGTCCGCCGCCAGGTCGCGTTCTACGGCTCGACGCCCGCCTACCACCCGGTGCTCGAGCTGCACGGCTGGGGCGACCTCGCCCGCGAGCTCAACACCCTGTCGAAGAGGGGCGAGTGGGAGGCCATGGGCGAGGCCGTGGACGACGAGGTCCTGCACACCATCGCGATCGTCGCCGAGCCCGACGAGGTCGGGCCGGCCCTGGAGCGGCGCTTCGGCGGTGTCGCCCAGCGCGTCCCGCTCTACGCGCCGACCGGGTCGCAGACCGACCGCTGGGGGCCCGCCCTCGCGCACCTGCAGGGAGTGAAGTAGTGGTCGCGTTCACCGAGGAGCACCAGGCGTTCCGCAAGACCGTGCGGACGTTCGTCGAGCGGGAGATCGACCCGTACGTCGACGCCTGGGAGCGCGACGGGCGGATGCCCACCCACGAGCTGTTCGGCAAGCTCGGCGAGCTGGGCTTCCTGGGTCTCGAGTACGACCCCGCCTACGGGGGCGGCGGCGCCGACCACCTGTTCGCGGTGGTGCTCGCCGAGGAGATCGGGCGCGCCGACGCCGCCGGGGTCGGCATGGCGATCGCCGTGCAGACCGACATGGCCACGCCGTCGCTGCACCGCTTCGGCTCCGAGGAGCTCAAGCAGACCTACCTCGCGCCGGCGATCCGGGGCGAGCACGTCACCGCGATCGCGGTCACCGAGCCCGACGCCGGGTCGGACGTCGCGGGCCTGAAGACCCGCGCGGTCCGCGACGGCGACCACTGGGTGATCCACGGCTCGAAGCTCTACATCACCAACGGCGTCGAGGCCGACTGGCTGTGCCTGCTCGCGCGGACCTCCGACGAGGGTGGCGCGCGCGGCATGTCGCAGATCGTCGTGCCCACCGACACGCCCGGCGTGAGCGTCTCGCGCAAGCTGGACAAGCTCGGCAACCGCTGCTCGGACACCGCCGAGCTGGCCTTCGACGGCGCCCGGGTACCGATCAGCAACACCATCGGCCGCGAGGGCCGCGGGTTCCAGCAGCAGATGGCGCAGTTCCAGAACGAGCGGATGGTGGCCTGCTACGGCCGCGTCGGTGCCTGCGAGCGCGCCCTGGACCGCACGGCGGCCTACCTGCGCGGCCGCGAGGCCTTCGGCGGCCCGCTGATCGGCAACCAGTACCTGACCTACCAGCTCGCCGAGCTCTACGCCCGCCTCGACATGTGCCGCCACTACAACTACGCCTGCGCCGAGGCCTTCATGCGCGGCGAGGACACGTCGAAGTTCGCGACGATCGCCAAGCTCGCGGTCGGGCGGCTCTGCGAGGACGTGGCCCGCACCTGCCTGCAGTACCACGGCGGGCTGGGCTACATGGAGGAGACGTGGACCGCGCGGTTCCTGCGCGACATGCGGATCACGTCGATCGGCGGCGGCGCCGACGAGGTCATGCTCCAGGTCATCGCCAAGATGCACGGCATGTGAGTGGTTGGGGCCCCGACAGGGCCCCACACTGCTCCCGTGGGGATCGAGGTGCTGCCGCTGCCGGCCGAGCAGGCGGTGACGCTGCTGACCGAGCCGGAGGCGTTCGCCGACCGGTTCGGGCTCACGCTCGTCGACGGCTACCTCGCGTTCCCGGAGGCCCTCGAGCCCACGGTGACGGCGCTCGAGGGCGGGGTGGACCCGGCGTGGTTCGCCCACCTCATCGTCGAGGGGACCGAGGTCGTCGGGCTCGGCGGGTTCACCGGGCCGCCCGAGGACGGTGAGGTCGAGATCGGCTACTCGGTCGCCCCGTCCCGGCGTGGGCGGGGCGTCGCGTCGGCCGCGGTCGGGCTCTGGCTCCGGCACGCCCGTACCGGTGGGGTGCGGCGGGTCACGGCCCACACGAGCCCGCAGGAGAACGCGTCGGTGCACGTGCTGCGCCGCCACGGCTTCACCCACGACGGCGAGGTGATCGACCCCGACGAGGGGACCGTGTGGCGGTGGGTCCTGGATCTACGGTGATCGTCGTGACCCCGCCCGCCCCCGTCCGGCGCTCGTTCGTGCTGTGGATCGCGGCGGTCGTCGTCGGCCTCGTCGCGAGCGTCGTCGGCCTGGCGGAGGCGCCCGCGACCGCCGCGCCGACCGGGCTGGTCGTCGGCCTGGTGGTGCTCGTGCTCGTCGTCGGGTGCGCGGTCGCCCTGCGCCGGGGACGGCCCTGGGCGCGTCTGGTGCTGACGCTCGTCGGCGGGCTGTCGGTGCTGGTCACCGTGCTGGGCCTGCTGCTCTCCGCCGGGCAGGGCGTGACGTTCGGGGCGGTCTCGACGGTCGCCGGCCTCGCGCAGGCGGCGCTGATCGTCGCCGCGATCCTCTCCGCCCACCAGGCGGGGGCGAACGCGTGGTTCCGGCATGAGTAACCGGCCCACCACGGGGCGCAGATGTGAGTAGGTCGTTCGCCTGTTCGCCCGGTCCGGGCCGCCCTACCGTCCGGCCATGAGCGCACCCACCCCGCCCGACGGACGATCCGACCCCCGGTACGGAGCCCCCCACCACGGAGGCCAGCAGTACGGCCCGCAGTACGGCCCGCCGTCCGGCCAGCAGCAGCCCCCGCCCGGCTACGGCCCGCCCCCGGGGTACGGCCCGCCCCCCGGCTACGGCCCACCGACCGGTCCCGGGCAGCAGCGGCCCTACGGCCCGCCCTACGGCGCCCAACCACCGCCGTTCAGCCAGCAGATCTACGGCCAGCAGTACGGCCAGCAGCAGGCCGGTCCCAACCCGCTGATCCCGCCGGGCTTCGGCGGGGTGCCGCTGCCGGCGGGCATCCCCGCGCCGGTGGAGCGCGCGTTCCGGCTCTGGCTCGGGATCATCGCCGTCAACGTCCTCGGCGTGGTCGTCACGACGATCGGGGTCGGCGACTACGTCTCGGGCGTCGGCATCGTGTTCGCGCTGATCGGCGCGGCGATCGGGGTGTTCCTCGCCCTGCACTTCCGCGGGCAGCGGCAGTGGGCGCGCCTCGTGCTGACGGTGCTCACCGGGCTCGCGATGCTCTCGAGCCTGATCGCGCTCTTCGGCGCCCTCGTGCTGCTGGCGTTCGCGCCGGTGTACGGCGTCGTCCAGCTCGCGGTCAGCGTCGTCTTCCTCGCCGGCGGCACCCTCGCGCTGATCAACGCGTGGAACGCGCAGTCGAACGCGTGGTTCGGGAAACTCGGCCTCTGACCCGTTCGCCGTCCCACCCCTGCGTGCCCGGCGATCCCCGGTGTAGAACGACGGGGTGGCAGGCAACGACCGTCCCTGGGGTTTCCGCACCCGCGCGGTGCACGCGGGCGCCGTGCCGGACGCGGCCACCGGCGCGCGGGCGGTGCCGATCTACCAGTCCACGAGCTTCGTCTTCGAGGACACCGCCGACGCCGCCAACCTCTTCGCCCTGCAGAAGTACGGCAACATCTACAGCCGCATCGCCAATCCCACGGTCGCCGCGTTCGAGGAGCGGCTGGCCAGCCTCGAGGGTGCGCTCGGAGCCGTCGCCACCAGCTCCGGGCAGGCCGCGGAGTTCCTGACCTTCGCCACGCTCGCCGGCGCCGGCGACCACATCGTCGCGTCGTCGGCGCTCTACGGCGGCACCGTCACCCAGCTCGACGTCACCCTGCGCCGCTTCGGCGTCGACACCACGTTCGTGCCCGGCGACGACCCCGACGCCTACCGCGCCGCGATCACCGACCGCACCCGCTTCGTCTTCGCCGAGATCGTCGCCAACCCCTCCGGCGACGTCACCGACGTCGCGGCGCTTGCCGAGGTCGCCCACGGGCGCGGCCTGCCGCTGGTCATCGACTCGACCATGGCCACGCCCTACCTGTGCCGCCCGATGGAGCACGGCGCGGACATCGTCATCCACTCCGCCACGAAGTTCCTCGGCGGCCACGGCACGACGATCGGCGGCGTGATCCTCGAGTCCGGCCGCTTCGACTGGGGCAACGGCAACTTCCCGCAGATGACCGAGCCCAACCCGTCCTACGGCGGGCTCACGTGGTGGGGGAACTTCCAGGAGTTCGGCTTCCTCACCAAGATTCGTTCGGAGCAGCTGCGCGACATCGGCGCGACGCTCTCCGCGCACTCGGCGTTCCTGCTGCTGCAGGGCATCGAGACGCTCCCCCAGCGCATGGACTGCCACGTCGCGAACGCCCGGCGCGTGGCGGAGTGGCTCGAGGCCGACGAGCGCGTCGCGTGGGTCAGCTACGCCGGCCTGCCGAGCCACCCGCACCACGAGCGCGCGCGGCGCTACCTGCCGCAGGGGCCGGGCGCGGTGTTCAGCTTCGGGGTCCGTGGCGACACCGAGGACGCCGCCCGCGACGCCGGTCGCCGGTTCATCGAGGCGGTGCAGCTGTGCAGCCACCTCGCCAACATCGGCGACGCCCGCACGCTCGTGCTGCACCCGGCGTCGACCACCCACCAGCAGCTGACCGCCGACCAGCTGCGCGAGGGCGGTGTCCGGCCGGACCTGATCCGCATCAGCGTCGGCATCGAGGACCCCGAGGACATCCTGTGGGACCTCGACCAGGCACTGACGGAGGCCACGATGGAGACGAAGCGGAGCGGAGCTCGACGGGTGGAGGCCACGTGAGCTGGACCCCGCCCACCGCGCAGGAGCGCCAGGCGATCCTGCGGCGCACGAGGACGGTCGCGATGGTCGGCGCCTCGCCGAACCCGGCGCGGGCGTCGAACTTCGTCGCGACCTACCTGCTCGGCTCCACCGACTTCGACGTGTACTTCGTCAACCCGAACGCCACGGAGATACTCGGCCGGCCGGTGTACCCGTCGCTGGACGCGCTGCCGGTGCCCCCCGACCTCGTCGACGTGTTCCGGCGCCTCGAGGACCTCCCCGAGGTCCTCGACGCGACGATCGCGGTCGGGGCGTCGACGTTCTGGACCCAGTTCGGGCTGCGCGACGACGCGGTGGCGCAGCGCGGGGTCGAGGCCGGGCTGACGGTCGTCATGGACCAGTGCCTGAAGGTCGAGCACGCCCGCTTCCACGGGGGTCTGCACCTCGCCGGCTTCGACACCGGCGTCATCAGCTCGCGACGTGCCGGCTCGCGCTAGCGCCCACCCGCGGCGCCGCGGCTGAACGACCACGCGGCGACGAGCACGGCACCCACCGTCAGGACCAGGGCGCCCGGGACGTGGATCCACAGCGTCGCGCCCCCGCCGAAGTACGCCTGCACGAAGCTCAGCACGAACACCAGCGCCGCCACGACGACCGGCCACAGGGCCGCCCCGCCGCGCCAGACCAGTGCCGCCGCGATCATCGCGAGGCCGGAGACGACGTGCAGGACGATCGCGCCGGTGGCGTGCAGGTCCTCGGCGTCCTCGGACCCGGCCGGCCCCACGAGCGAGCCCGCCGTGACGAACTGCCAGGCGAGCACGACGACGGTGAGCACCGCCAGCACGCGCAGGGCGGTGAGGGCGGGCGCGGCCGTGCGCGTGGTCGCGGTGTGGCTCATGCGTCCTCCGTACCCCGCGCTGCCCGGACCCACCCCGGACGTCCGGATTCCCGGACCGGCCTCACAGGGTCGCGAGCCGCTCGCGGACCTCGTCGAGCCGGGTCAGGCAGCGCCCGAGGGCACCGAGCTCGCCGCGACCCTCCCGCAGCACCTGCAGCGCGATCTCCGGCGGCAGCCCGGGGAACGGCGTGTGCCGGGTGCCGATCGCCGTGCCCACGCCCTCGGCGGCCGAGACCAGCGGCCGGCGCGTGGCCTCGCCCGTCGAGCCCCCGCGCACGGTGGGCGCGACCGTCCCGACGAGGTCGGCGACCCCGGCCGCCTCGGCGATCGCCGCGATCTCGCGCGCGATCTCGTCGACGACCGACGGGGACGGCGGCGGGGGCGGCGGGGCCGGACGGGACGCCGGCCCGCTGTCCGGGCGACGGACCTTCTCGGTCCCGTCGGCCGGCACCGGCGGCACCTTCAACCCCGACGGCGTCAGCGGCGGGGTGGGCTCGGCGGGCGGCTGGGTCCGCGGGGGCGTGCGCGGCGGGAGCCGGACGTGCTGGGTGGCGCTGACCGATCCGGGCACGGTGGCCAGCGCGCCGAGCGCGACCACGGCCTTGGGGTCCTCGCGCATCCCCGGGGGGTGACCGAGCAGGTCGGCGAGCAGGGCGCTGATGCGCGGGGTCCGGCTGGTGCTGCCGGTGAGGTAGACGTCGACCAGCGCGTCGGGCGTCGTCCCGGCGCGGGCGATCGTGTCGCGCAGCTCGGCGACGCTGCGGGCCAGCAGCGGCTCCACCGCCCGCTCGTACTCCCGGCGGGTCACGCGGAGCTCGTCGTCGTAGCCCGGGACCCACAGGTCCACCGCCGGCAGACGCGAGAGCGCCTCCTTGGCCTGGGTGACGTCGCGGCGCAGGAGCGTGCGGTCCCGCTCGCGGATGCGGCCCTCGGCCTCCCACAGCGCGGTCCACGCGTCGGCGTCGAGCGCCTCGGCGTGCTCGGCGAGGATCTCCATGAAGGCGGCGTCGAGGTCCTCGCCACCGAGGGCGGCGTCGCCACCGGGCGAACCGGCCAGCGCGAACCCGTCGCCGCGGCGGCGCAGCACGGCGGTGTCGAAGGTGCCGCCGCCGAAGTCGTAGACGCCGATGACGCCGCCGTCGGGCACGGTCTGGTCCCCGGAGCCGCTGCGCACGTAGTGCTGCGCGGCCGCCACGGGCTCGGCGACGAGGTCGGGCTCGCCCAGCCCGGCGCGCTCGGCCGCCTCGGTGAGCCGGCGCAGCTCGAGCCCCCCGGGCTGCCAGCGGGCCGGGTGCGTCAGCACCACCCGCGACGGGGAGCGGCCGGAGAACCGGCGGCTCGCCTCGTCCCCGACGCGGGCGAGCACGGCGGCGACGAGGTCGACCGTCGCCACCGTGCTGCTGCCCAGCAGCACCTGCTCGTGGGCGACGAGGGCCCGCTTGGGCACCCGCTCGGTGCGGTCCGGGGCCATCGCGGCCCCGTTGACCGCGTCCCGGCCGACGAGGACGTTGCCGTCCTCGTCCAGGCACACCAGCGACGGCACGTACTTCGAGCCGTCGATCTCCAGCACCTCGGCGCGGCCGCCGGCCAGCGTCGCCGTCGTCGTGAACGAGGTGCCGAAGTCGATCGCGAGGTCGAAGCCGGCCCGGGGAGCGCTCACACCCAGCCGCCGTGCCCGTCGTGGCCGGCGCCGGGGTCGGCGCCCGGATCGGTGGCCGGGTCGGGGTCGTGGGTCGGGTCGCCGATGGGGTCGCCGTCGAGGCCCAGCGCGTGCGCCAGGTCGTCCGTCCAGCCCTGCCCGTCGTCGGCGGCGAGGAGGTCGTCGTCCGCGCCCGGGTCGGCGTCGGGGTCGTCGGCGGTGTCGGCGGTGTCGGCGCCGTCCTCCCCCGCGTCGCCGGTGACGACGGCGAGCATGTGCTCGAACACCGCGTCGGGCAGTGCCGCGTCGTCGACCGCGAGCGCGTCGGTGAGCAGGGCGTGCTCGCCGGGGCTCAGCACCTCGTCGGGGTCGCCGTCCGGGTAGCGGGACATGTCCAGCCAGGGTCCCCCGGCCTCCTGCGACGCGGTCACGACGCCTCCCCTCCTCGGTCGGCCGGCCGCTGGTCCGGCAGGCGGCCGGCCAGCTGCTCGGCGGTCTCGCGCAGCTCGTTGCGGCGGCGCAGCCGCGCCTCGACCTCGGCCTTCCGCCGGGCCAGTGCGCTCTTCTCGCCGGCCAGGGCCTTCTCCCGCTCGGCGAGGCTCGTGGTCAGGCGGTCCTTCTCTGCGGTCAGTGCGGCCGTGATCCGCTGCGAGAGCACCTCGCGCGCGCCGGCCACGGCCTGGCTCACGACGGGCGGGACCTCGTTGTTCAGCCGCGCCGTGACGTCCTGCAGGTAGCGGCGGGCGTCCTCGCGGCTGCGGGCACCGCGCTCCTTGGACCAGCGCCGCCAGGTGAAGAAGCCGACGACGCCGACGCCGGCGGCCACGGCGCCCACCACCGCGAACGGCCCGAGCACGGCGGCCCCCACCAGGTAGGCCATGTGCCCCATGCCCATCCCCAGGCTCGCGGACATGACGCCCTGCTCGGCGAAGCTGGTGCTGCCCTGGCCGCGGGCCGCTTCGGGCAGGCGGGCGAGCCGCTCGGGGGTCTCCGGGATGACGCCGCCGAGGTCGGCCTCGACGCCCTGCAGGTCGGCCAGCAGGGCCGCGGCGAGCGCGTCGAGCTCGCGGCGCAGCATCGTGTCCAGGTCGATCCAGATGGCCTGCGCGCGCGGCGGCAGGTCGGTCGCGACCTCGTCGAACACCTTGTGGTCGCCGCCCGCGATGCGGTCGCCGACCTCCTTGCGGACGTCCTCGATGCGGCGGGCGAGCTCGGCGCGCATCCGCTGCTCGAGACGCGCCGACCGCTCCCCCAGCGTCTGGCGCCACGTGGCGTTCTGGGCCTGCAGGGCGGTCAGCGCCTCCTTCTCGCGCTTCACCGACGCGGCGTACTCCGGGCCCACCGACAGCGACAGGGCCCGCCGGACCTGCAGCGCCGACAGGCGCTGGGCGAGCAACCGCGCCTGGGCCAGCAGGTTCGCCAGCCGGACCCCGTCGGCGCCCTCGGCGAGCCCGCCGAGGTGCTCGGCGAGGGGCGTGATCCCGCTCGACGCCCACTCCTCGGCGGCCTCCTCGGGCTCGCCGTCGGCCTCGGCCGCCAGCGCGTCGGCGACGGCGCGGCTCGACACCCCGAACCACGGCGCGTCGGCGTAGCGCGGGGCGTGCGCGGCGATGAGCTCGACGTTGCGGGCCCGCACCGCCTCCCACGCCGGGAACTGGTCGATCTTCGTCAGGGCGAAGGCGACGGTCGCGATCCGCTCGGTGGCCCGCTCCAGGAACGCGAGCTCGGACGCGGTGATCTCGCTGGAACCGTCCAGCACGAACACCAGCGCGTCGGCCCGGTCGAGCGTCGCGAGCGTCAGGGCGGCGTGGCCGGCGACGAGCCCGCCGACGCCGGGGGTGTCGATGAGCTCGAGGCCGCCCTCGAGCAGCGGCGCGGGGACCCGCACCTGCACCTGCGTGACGTCCTCGTGCGCCGGGGCGCGGGCGCCGGGGTCGAGGGCGGCGTACTCGGCGATGCCCGCCAGCGGCACCTCGACGTCGTCGCCGTCGGTGCGCACCACCGTCGCGCCGTCCGGGCCGTGGGCGACGACGACGTGCACGCAGGTGGCGACGTCGGCGTCGACGGGCAGCAGTCCGGTGCGCCCGACGAGCGCGTTGATCAGCGAGCTCTTGCCGCGCTTCTTCTCGCCGACCACCACGACCGCGGCGCTGCCGTGCGCCACGCGGGCGACGTCGGCGTCGAGCGCGTCGACCGTGCCGGTCTCCTCGTCCTCCACCGCGGCGGCGCGCACGTCGGCCACCAGCGCGAGGACCTCGTCGGTCAGCGGGTGGGTGCGGCGCGCGCCCACCGGCGTCGCGGGTGCCGTGCTCATCGTGTCTCCAGGGCGTACACCACGACCTCGGGGCGGCGCAGGACGTGGCCGCGGTCGAGGTAGCCGGTGCGTTCGGTGCTCGCGACCGTGCGGTCGCGGGCGGGGTCGGTGGTGGGCTCGCGGTCGACGGCGTCGTGGTGCGTGCCGTCGAAGGGCTCGCCGTCCGGTGCGACCGGGACCACGCCGACGGCGGCGAGGCCGCGGTGCACGCGGGCGCGCAGGCCCGCGACGTCGAGCCGGTCGGCGAGGTCGATGCACACGGCGACGAGGGTCGCGCGGTCCTCGGCGGGGGTGGTGGTCACGGGACTCAGAACCCGGCGGGGTCGTGGGCGGTGGTGTCGGCCTGGCCGTCGCGGTCGGCGTCGATCGCGGCCGTGTCGAAGTCCCCGTCGCCGTTCGTGTCCATGATCATCGTGTCGTAGTAGCCGTCGCCGTCGGTGTCCACGACGCCCGTCTCGAACGTCCCGTCGTGGTCGGTGTCGGAGATCGACGTGTCGAGTACGCCGTCGCCGTCGGTGTCGGTGGTGACCAGGTCGACGTGGCCGGCGTCGTCGGTCTCGTACGTCCCGATCATGGTGCCGGTGGCGTCGTAGACCCCGCCGTCGGCGCCGAAGTACATGTCGCCGCTGCCCGCCATCGTGTCCTGCCCTCGCCGGTCGGTGTGGTCCGTGGTCGGACCGTTCACGACTCCGACGTCCCGGCGGGGCCGGAATGTTCCGGGACCGCGGAAGAAAACTTTCGGCCCGAGACTCTCAACCCAGGGCGGCGCGGGCCGCGGCGGCGAGGGTGCCGACGGTCGGGGTGCGTTCCTGCGGGGTCTTCGCGAGCGCTCCGGCGATCACCGCGTCGAAGGCGGCGGGCACTCCGGGACGCTGCTCCGAGGGCTTCGGGACCGGGCTCTCGAGGTGCCCGCGCATGCGCTCGGGCAGGCTCCGGCCCGGGTAGGGACGCGACCCGGTGAGGCAGCTGTAGAGCACGCACCCCAGCGCGTAGACGTCCTCGCGGTGGTCGGTGGGGCCGCCGCGGAAGCGTTCGGGCGCGGTGTGGTCCAGCGAGAGCCCGTTGCGCGAGACGAGCCCGAAGTCGGCGACGCGCACCTCGGTGGCCTGCGGGTCGGCGAAGAGCAGGTTCGACGGCTTGACGTTGCGGTGGGCCAGCCCGCGGGCGTGGGCGGCCGCGAGGGCGGCCGCCGCCTGCTCGACGACGGCGACGACCCGCGCGGGCTCCAGGACACCGTCGTGCCGCAGCACCGCGGCGAGGTCGGGCCCGGCGAGCAGGGGCGTCTCGACGGTCAGCCGGCCCTCGATCTCGCCGTGCTCGAGGACGGGCAGGACGTGCGGCTCGCGCAGCGTCCGGGCGATGGCGCAGGCGCGCTCGACGCGGCCGCGGTACTCCCGGTCGGCGCCGTCGGGAACGAGCACCTTGAGGGCCCCGACGCGCCCGGCGAGGGTGTGGCGGGCCCGCCAGACCTCGCCCGAGCGCCCGCGGTGGACGAGGTCGAGCAGCTCGTAGTGCCCGAACCTCCTCGGCGTACCACCAGCGGGCGGCACCCCCACCGCGGCCTCCTGACTGACGGGACGGGACCCCGGCCCCGCCTGCGCGGTCACCGGCTCGGGGTCCGAGCCTGCCAGCTCGGGGGCGTCGGCGTCTCGCCGGCGGGCGAGGCGAACAGGATGTGCTCGCACAGCTCGCGGGCCGTGCGCACGTGGCGCTGCAGCACCCGCGACGGGCGGGCCTCCAGACGGCGCCACTGCGGGATCTGCGCGGCCGCCGCGGCGGCGACCTCCTCGCGGCCCGCGCCCGCGGGCAGGCCCAGGCGCCGGGCGTCGTCGGTGCCGGTGGCGAGGTCGCGCAGGCGGGCGACGTCCTCGTCGCCGAGGCGCATCCGGCCGGCCTCGAGGTCGACGAGCGCGGCCGCGAGGTCGACCTGGCGCAGGGCCGGCTCGAGGCGCAGCCGGTCGAGGTCGGACTGCAGCGCGAGCAGCGCCCGGCGGTCGACCTCGTCGGGCACGTCCCAGCCCAGGTGCTCGAGGGCGGCGATGCCGGCGCTCGCGCGCAGCCGGTCGGCGCCGGCGACGAACACGGTCTCGATGCGCTCGAGCACCGCCGCGAGCCCCGAGTGCTCGGCGAGACCGTCCAGCAGCGCCGCGGCGGAGCGGCGGCCGTCGTCGAGCAGCGCGAGGCCGACCCGGATGCCGTGCAGGCCGAGCAGCTCGAGCAGCCGCTCGCGCTCGTCGGCGCCCAGCGGGGCGTCCTCCCACCCCCGGAAGCGCTGGACGGTGCGCAGCTTGCGCAGGACCGCGGCGCGCTCGGCGCCGCCGAGGGCGCGCAGCGCGCGGGCGTCGGCCTCGCCGAAGTCCGGGCCGCGGGCGGTCTCGGCCAGCAGCCCGGCCACCGGCACGACGTCGGAGAGCACCGCGCGCAGCTCGCCGGCGTAGCGATCGGCGACGCGGCGGGCGGTGGGCCACGGGTCGTCCTCGCCGGAGAGCGTGTCGATCCGCGAGAGGACGCCGATCATGTTCGCCGCCCCGAGCCGCAGGTCGCCGGTCCACGAGCGGACGGCCTCGATGGCCTCCACGTCGCGCTCGCCGGGGTGGGGCATGAGGTAGACGACGGCGTCGGCGTCGGCGAGGGCCGCGAGGGAGTCCGGGTCGAGCTTGGACAGCGAGTCCATGCCCGGCGTGTCGATGAGGGTGTACCGGCTCAGGGCGTCGTTGGGCGTCTCGACGGTCAGGTGCGCGACATCGTCCGTGGTGTCCAGGGAGGCGCCGACGCCCCCGGTGGCGGCGAGCGGCAGGACGCGCTCGGTCCCGTCGCGGCGGTGCACGCGCAGGCGCGCCTGGTGGCCGTGGGTGAACCAGGTGACCAGCCGCGTGGTCTCGGTCGCCCCGGTGGCGGCCAGCCGCTCCTGGAGCAGCGCGTTGGCGAGCGTCGACTTGCCGGCGTTCATGCGCCCGCCGACGGCGACGCGGATGCGCGGCTCGGACAGGCGGGTCACGAGGGCGTCGAGGCGGTCCCGCAGCTCGGGGGTGCGCAGCCGGTCGCGCGTCTGCACGCAGAGCTCGACGAGGCGCGACGTCACGGGCCCGACGGGTCCGGCCTCCTCGGTGCTCATCTGGCCGGTGCTCATGCCGTCCGGGCGGCGGGGTGGTCGCCGAGCAGCTCCACGAGGGCGCGGCGGCCGCGGGAGAGCTGGGACTTCACGGTGTCGATCGGGATGTCGCGCATCTCCGCGATCTCGGCGTACGACAGGTCGCACAGCTCGCGCAGTACGACCACGGCGCGGTACTGGGGCGGCAGCTGGGCCAGCGCGCGGTCGACGTCCATGCGGGCGACGACGCCGCCGTCGGCGCCGCGGGCGGGCGTCGGCTCCGGGACGGTCTCGGCCGGCTCCGGCGCCCGCTTGCGGCGGCGGACCTCGTCGATGGCCGCGTTGGTGGCGACCCGGTACAGCCAGGTGCCCACCGCCGAGCGGCCGTCGAACTCCCCGAGCCGCTTCCAGGCGATGATCATCGTCTCCTGGAGGGCCTCCTGGGCGTCCTGGTCGTTCGTGGTGATGCGGCGGCACACCGCGTAGAGGCGGGGGCGGTGGCGGGTCATCAGCTCGGCGAACGCGACCTGGTCGCCGCCCGCAGCAAGCACGGCCAGCTCGGTGTCCGGTCGCGCGTCCGCGCCTGCCATGCCCACGGCTCCTCCCTCGCGTCGACGTCACCCCGGGTGACCGTGAACCTGCCCCGACCGGGCAGACGTTACGTTCCGTCGACCACGGCGGCCACCCGAGCCACTCTTTCAGCCTAATTTTGGCTCCACTCCGTGACCAGAGCGGCCGGGAACAGCCCGAGCGGTGCGTGCGCTGACAATGGGAGCAGGGATCGCCGGGGCGTCGGCAGTGACCGCTGTCCCGCGACGGTCCCGCGACGCCGGGACACGGCGTCCCGATCCCCTGACCAGCACGAGGAGTACACGGGTGCCCGCTGCGACCGATCGCGCCGACACGGGCGCGGACCTCGGCGCGGACCTCGGCGCGCGCGTGGCCGCGCTCGGCCCCGCCGACGAGCACCGCCTGCGGCGCCGGATCGCCGGCGCCGAGCGCATCGGCGACGACGCCCGGCGCGCGAGCACGCTGGAGAAGATCGCCGGTGACGTCGCGGCCGCCGAGGACCGCCTCGCCCGCCGCCGCGCCGCCGTTCCGGCCGTCTCCTACCCCGCCGAGCTGCCGATCACCGAGCGCGTCGGCGAGATCCGCGCCGCGCTGGAGTCCCACCAGGTCGTCGTGGTCGCCGGCGAGACCGGGTCGGGCAAGACCACCCAGCTGCCCAAGATCGCCCTCGAGCTCGGCCGCGGCGTGCTCGGCACCATCGGGCACACCCAGCCGCGCCGGATCGCGGCCCGCACCGTCGCCGAGCGCGTCGCCGAGGAGCTCGGCACCACGGGCACCGACACCGTGGGCTACCAGGTGCGCTTCACCAGCCGGGCCGGCGAGGACACGCTGGTCAAGCTCATGACCGACGGCATCCTGCTCGCCGAGATCCAGCAGGACCGGCTGTTGCGCCGCTACGACACGCTGATCATCGACGAGGCCCACGAGCGCAGCCTCAACATCGACTTCCTGCTCGGCTACCTCGCGCAGCTGCTGCCGCGCCGCCCGGACCTCAAGGTGGTCATCACCTCGGCGACGATCGACCCCGAGCGGTTCAGCCGGCACTTCGGCGACGCGCCGATCATCGAGGTGTCCGGCCGCACCTACCCGGTGGAGGTCCGCTACCGCCCCCTGGTCGACGACGAGGGCGAGGCCAGGGACCAGGTCGACGGCATCGTCGACGCCGTCGACGAGCTGCGCCGCGAGGGACCGGAGGGCGACGTGCTCGTCTTCCTCTCCGGCGAGCGGGAGATCCGCGACGCCGCCGACGCGCTGCGCGAGCACGCCGAGCAGGCGCACGTCGAGGACCTCGACGTCCTGCCCCTCTACGCGCGGCTGTCCGCCGCCGAGCAGCACCGGGTCTTCGAGCCCGCGGCTGCGGGAGCAGGCGGGAGCAGACGGCGGGTCGTGCTCGCGACCAACGTCGCCGAGACCTCGCTGACCGTGCCCGGCATCCGCTACGTCGTCGACCCGGGGCTCGCGCGCATCTCCCGCTACTCGCGGCGCACCAAGGTGCAGCGGCTGCCGATCGAGCCGATCTCGCAGGCGTCGGCCACCCAGCGGGCGGGGCGCTGCGGCCGGGTCGCCGACGGCATCTGCATCCGGCTCTACACCGAGGACGACCTCGACGCCCGCCCGGAGTTCACCGACCCCGAGATCCAGCGCACCAACCTCGCGTCGGTGATCCTGCAGATGGCCGGCGCGAAGCTGGGCCCGGTCGAGGACTTCCCGTTCGTCGATCCGCCCGACCGGCTCGCCGTCCGTGACGGTGTCCGGCTGCTCGCCGAGCTCGGCGCGATCGTCGACGGCGACGCCACGCGGCTCTCCGACACCGGCCGGGCGCTGGCGCGGCTGCCCGTCGACCCGCGCATCGGGCGGATGGTGCTGGAGGCGGACCGGCTGGGGTGCCTGCACGAGGTCACGGTCATCGCCGCCGGGCTCTCCGCGCAGGACCCGCGCGAGCGGCCCGCGGACAGGACGGACGAGGCCGACGCCGCGCACGCCCGGTTCACCGACCCGCGCTCGGACTTCCTGTCCTGGGTGCACCTGTGGGAGCACGTGCGGAGCGGGCGCCGCGAGCTGTCGTCGAACCAGTTCCGCAAGCGCTGCCAGGCCGAGTTCCTCAACTTCCTGCGCATCCGCGAGTGGCAGGACCTCGCCGCGCAGCTGCGCCAGCTCTCCGACGAGCTCGGGCTGACGCGCAACGAGCCGTCGGCGGAGCTCACGAAGGAGCTCGGGGACCGCATCCACCAGGCGATGCTCACCGGGCTGCTCTCCCAGATCGGGCTCGCCCAGGAACCGCCGAAGGACCCGAGGACCGGGAAGCCGAAGCGACGCGCGCTCGTCGAGTACGAGGGCTCGCGCGGCGCCCGGTTCGCCATCTGGCCCGGGTCGACGCTGGCCAAGCGCCCACCGACGATGGTGATGGCCGCCGAGCTGGTGGAGACGTCGCGGCTGTGGGCGCGCACCGTCGCGGGCGTCGACCCGGCCTGGGTCGAGCGCGCCGCGGGCGACCTCGTCACCCGCACCCACTCCGAGCCGCGCTGGTCCAAGCGCCGCGGCACGGCCGTCGCCACCGAGCGGGTGTCGCTGTTCGGCGTGCCGCTGGCCCTCGACCGCACCGTCGACTACCACCGCATCGACCGCGAGGTCGCCCGCGACCTGTTCATCCGGCACGCCCTCGTGCTCGGCGAGTGGAACACCCGCCACGCCTTCGTCGCCCGCAACCGCGAGCGCCTCGAGCAGGTCGAGGAGATGGAGCGCCGGGCCCGGCGCGAGCTGGCGGTCGACGAGGAGACGATCGTCGCCTTCTACGACGCCCGGGTGCCCGAGGACGTCGTGTCGGTGCGCCACTTCGACCGCTGGTGGCAGAAGGCGGAGCGCCGCGACCCGCGGCTGCTCGACCTCGACCCGGCGGCGCTGGTGGCCGGCGAGGCTCCGAGCGCGGAGCAGTTCCCCGACACGTGGACCTCCGGCGGGCTCACCCTGCCGCTGTCCTACGCGTTCGAGCCCGGCGCCGAGACCGACGGCGTCACCGTGGACGTGCCGCTGGCGGTGCTCGGGCAGGTGCGCGCCGAGGACCTCGCGTGGCAGGTGCCGGGCCTGCGCGAGGAGATGCTCACGGCGCTGGTGCGTTCGCTGCCGAAGAACCTGCGCCGCTCGCTGGTGCCCGCCCCCGACAGCGCGCGCGCCCTGCTCGCGCGGCTGGCCCACGACGGCCGGCCGCGCGGCGAGGAGCCACTGTTGCCGGCGCTCTCGGACGCGGTGCGGCGGCTCTCGGGGCTCGACGTCCCCGTCGACGCGTGGAGCGTCGCGAGCCTGCCGGCGCACCTGCGGCTGACGTTCCGGGTCACCGCGGACGACGGCGGGGCGGTGGCCGAGGGCCCCGACCTGGGGGCCCTGCGCCGGCGGCACGCCGCGGCTACCCGCGCCGCGGTCGCGGCCGTGGCCGACGGCGCCGAGCGGCGCGGGGTGACGTCGTTCGCCGAGATCGGGGAGCTGCCGCGGACCCGCGAGCAGCGCCGGTCCGGCGGGACGGTCACCGCCCACCTGGCGCTGGTGGACACCGGCCGCGCGGTGGACGTGCGGGTGTTCGACTCCGCGCTCGAGGCCCGCGACGCCATGCGTGGCGGCACCCGGCGGCTGCTGCGCCTCGCGGCGTCCTCCCCGGCGCGCTCGCTGGTGCGGTCGCTGGACAACCGGGCGGTGCTGCGGCTGCGGGGGGCGATGACGGCCGGCGGCTACCGGGACGTCGACGTGCTGGCCGAGGACTGCGTGGACGCGGCGGTCGACGCGCTCGTCGCCACCGGCGGCGGGCCGGCGTGGGACGCCGACGCCTTCGAGCGCCTGCGGGCCCACGTCGCCGCGCGCCTGCCCGCCGCCGCGGCCGAGGTGCTCTCCCGCGCCGAGACCGTGCTCGGCGAGGCGGGGCAGGTGGCGCTGGCGATCGGCGAGCTGGCGGCCCGCCCCGGCGGGACGCTCGGACCGGCGCTCGACGACGTCCGCGAGCAGCTGCGGGTGCTCGTCGGCGACCGGTTCGTGGCCCGCACGCCGGTGGCCCGCCTGCCCGACGTCGCGCGCTACCTGCGCGCGGCCCGCAAGCGTCTCGAGAAGCTGCCGACGGCCCCGCGCCGCGACGCCGAGGAGACCGAGGTCGTGCACCGCGTCGACGCGGCCTACCGCGCGCAGCGGGTGCGGTCGGCGGGCGAGCCGCGCACCTTCGACCGCGACGGCTACGACGCGGTCGGCTGGATGGTGCAGGAGCTGCGGGTGAGCCTCTTCGCCCAGGAGGTCGGCACCGCCGGCCCCGTCTCCGAGCAGCGCATCCAGAAGGCCCTGGCCAAGCTCACGTGAGTGATCTTCCGAGCGATGGCTCGGAAGATCACGCACGGAGGGGTCAGCCGGGGGGCAGGTCGCCCTGGCGCAGGGCCCAGGCGACGAGCACCGACGGCACGACGACGAGCACGAGCGTCGCGACGGCGGCGAGCACCCAGAGCCCGGGGACGAGCAGCAGCGCCACACCCACGGCCGCGAGCGCGGCGCCCACGAGCCAGGGGACCGCGGCGCCACGCCCCGGGCGGCGGCGCAGGCGCCGCGCGAAGCCCGGGTCCGCGGCGCTCTCGTGGGCCGCGAGGCGGTCGAGGACCACCCGCTCGTGATGGGTCAGCGGCTCGCTCACGGCACACCTCCGCGCGGCTCGACGTCGTCGTCGATCGGCCCCCGAGCATGCCCCGGATCCCGGTGACGCGCACCCGCCGACCCGGCAGGCAGGATGGCGCGCCGTGGTGAGCGAT
Source organism: Actinomycetospora chlora (assembly GCF_039542135.1). Classification (NCBI taxonomy): domain Bacteria; kingdom Bacillati; phylum Actinomycetota; class Actinomycetes; order Pseudonocardiales; family Pseudonocardiaceae; genus Actinomycetospora; species Actinomycetospora chlora. The sequence goes on along the minus strand of NZ_BAABHO010000002.1, from coordinate 162,987 downwards.
GCCGAGGAAGCGCTGGTCCAGGAACAGCTCGAAGCCGTCCACGACCACCATTCCGACGCCCACGAGGACGACATCGTCTCGATCGCCCTTCCGGCCGCGGAGGGTGAGGAGGACGTGTTCGGGCTCGCGGGCACGGCGGTCGACGGCACCCAGTGGACCGTCGGCGACTGCGAGTTCCGCTTCCCCCTGCAGTCGATCTCCAAGGTCGTCACGTACGCGCTCGCGCTCGAGGACAACGGTCGCGAGACGACCCTGCGCCACGTCGGCGTCGAGCCCTCCGGCGACCCGTTCCACTCGATCACCTTCGACGACGAGCACCAGCGCCCGCACAACCCGATGGTCAACGCCGGCGCGCTCGTCGCCGCGTACCTCGTGCACGGCGACACGGCCGCGGAGAAGGTCGACCGCATCCTCGCCCGGTTGCGGGCGTTCACCGGCGTCGGGGACCTCGCGGTGGACGGCGACCTGCTCGCCGACCAGCTCGCGGCGGCCGACCGCAACCTCGCGATCAGCTACCTCATGCGCTCGCTCGGCATGATCGCCGGGAGCATCGAGGACAACCTGCTGGTCTACCTGTCGATGTGCTCGGTGCGGCTGACCACCTGCGAGCTCTCGGTGCTCGGCGCGACGCTCGCCAACGGCGGGACCAACCCGCTGACCGGCGAGAACGCCCTCGACCCGCAGCACGTGCGCGACGTCGTCAGCGTGATGATGACCTGCGGCATGTACGACGCCGTCGGCGAGTGGACCACCGACGTCGGCATCCCGGCCAAGAGCGGGGTGTCCGGCGGCATCGTCGCCGTCATGCCCGGCCGGCTCGGCCTGGCGACGTTCTCGCCCGGCCTCGACGCCCACGGCAACTCGGTGCGCGGCCAGGCCGTGTTCCGGGAGCTCTCGGCGCGGTACGGGCTGCACATGTTCGCCTCGCCCGACCAGACGCGCTTCGGGCGCCTGCGCCGCACCGGAGGACCTCGCCTGACCCGGGCCTGAGACGGCAGGATGGTGATCGTGGTCGCCGTCGGGGAAGCCGAGCTCGTCCGCAAGCAGCTGAACGAGCTCCACGAGGAGTACCAGGACTTCGGCGAGGACCAGGTCGTCAGCTACTACCCCGAGGACACCCCGGAGGCGCAGCGCCGCCTGTTCGGCCTCGCCGGCACCAACATCGACGGCACGCACTGGGAGGCCGGCGACTGCTCGGTGCCCTTCCCCCTGCACTCGGTGTCGAAGGTGTTCACCTACGGGCTCGCCCTCGAGGACAACGGTGCCGCGGCCACCCTCGCCCGGGTCGGGGTCGAGCCGTCCGGCGACCCGTTCAACTCGATCACGTTCGACGAGGTCAACCACCGGCCCCACAACCCGATGATCAACTCGGGGGCGCTGGTCGCGGCGAGCCTCGTGGCGGGCCGCGACGTCGACGAGAAGGTCGACCGCATCCTCGAGCGCTACCGCGCCTACTCCGGCAACCCGGAGCTGGCCGTCGACCAGCGCATCCTGCGCGCCCAGCTGCGCAGCAACGACCGCAACCTCGGCCTCTGCTACGTCATGCGCTCGCTGGGCATGATCACCGGTGACGTCGACGAGGTCGTCGAGACCTACCTGTCGGCCTGCTCGATCACGGTCACGGCTTCCGACCTCAGCGTCATGGGCGCCACGCTGGCCAACGGCGGGCTCAACCCGGTGACCGGCGAGCGCGCCGTCGCCCGCGAACACGTCCGCGACATCGTCAGCGTGATGATGACCTGCGGCATGTACGACGCGGCCGGTCAGTGGGCCAACGAGGTCGGCATCCCGGCCAAGAGCGGGGTCTCGGGCGACATCGTGTGCGTCCTGCCGCGCTACTTCGGCTTCGGCGTCTACTCACCGGGTCTCGACGTGCACGGCAACTCGGTGCGCGGGGTCGCGCTGTGCCGCGAGCTGTCCGAGGCCTTCGGGCTGCACGTGTTCGCCGATCCCGCCGACTCCCGCTTCGGCCGCGTCGCGCAGCCGACGCGCCCGGCGTGACGCGGGATGATGGCCGCGTGCATGACGTCCGGGCCTCCGACGCCGAGCGCGAGCTCGTGGTCGAACGACTCCAGCGCGCCGTCGGCAACGGGCGCCTGACCGTCGACGAGTTCGAACAACGGGCCGCCGCGGCGTACGCCGCGACGACCCGCGGTCAGCTCGCCGAGCTCACGAAGGATCTCCCCGGCCACCTCTGGTGACCGCCTCGCCGTTGACCGGCTCCCCGTGGGCGGCCGGCTCGGCCGCCTCCCGGGTGAGGGGCTCGGCGGCCGCGTCGATCGCGCGGCGCACGGCGTCGTCGGGGTCGACGGCCGGAGCCGCCGACGAGCTCGCCGGCGGAGCCGCCGACGAGCCCGCCGTCGCGGCCGAGCCGGGCCCCGCCGCGCTCTCGAAGAACCGCAGCAGTTCCACCGGCATCGGCATGACCAGCGTCGAGTTCTTGTCCGACGCGACGTCGGTGACGGTCTGCAGCAGTCGCAGCTGCAACGCGCCGGGCGTGGCGCTCATCCGCTCGGAGGCCTGGGTGAGCTTCTCCGAGGCCTCGAGCTCGCCCTGCGCGGCGATGACGCGCGCCCGGCGGTCACGCTCGGCCTCGGCCTGGCGCGACATGGACCGGCGCATCCCCTCGGGCAGGGCGATGTCCTTGATCTCGACGCGGTCGATGCTCACGCCCCACTCCTCGGTGGGCGCGTCGATCACGGCCTTGAGCTCGCTGTTGATCGCGTCGCGGTCCGAGAGCAGGGTGTCCAGGTCCGCGCGCCCGATGACCGAGCGCAGGGACGTCTGGGCCACCTGCGACGTGGCGCGCAGGTAGTCGTCGACGTTGACGACCGCCCGCACCGGGTCCGAGACCCGGAAGTAGACGACGGCGTCGACGCCGATCGTGACGTTGTCGCGGGTGATCGCGTTCTGCGACGGCACGTCGAGCACGGTCGTCTGGACCGGCACCTTCCGCATCCGGTCGACGAACGGGACGATCACCCGCAGACCCGGTTGGCGCACGGCCGGCAGCAGCCGGCCGAAGCGCAGGACGACGCCGCGCTGGTACTGCTGCACGGCCTGGACGGCCGCGCTCCCGGTGGTCAGCACCAGGAGCGCGACGACGATGAGGACCACCACGAGGGCTTCCATCCCCGACTCCTCCCTGAGGGCGGATCTCCACCCTCCCCGCGACGGCTGATGTCCGCCTGGCGGGGCGCTGAGCGCGGCCTGAGCGTCAGCGCTTCGGCATGATCACCCAGAGCGCCAGGTAGATCACGAACTGCGGTCCCGGCAGCAGGCAGGAGAGCACGAACAGCAGGCGCACGACGCCCGCGGACATGCCGAAACGCTCGGCGAGACCCGCGCACACGCCGGCGATGACCTTGCCGTGCTGGGGTCGGGTCAGGGTGGCCATGGTTGCCTCCGATCCATCGGTGGACGACTGGGGTGGACGGCTGGGGTGGACAACTGCCACCGACACTCCCCCAACGTGCGGCGCCCCTCCTCGGTGCCCGACCCCGGGGTTTCCGGGGGAGGCCCTGGTGACGCCGCTCACCGTGCCGGACGTGCCGCTCGTCGTGCGATCGCGGTTTCACCTCCCCGGCCGTGTTGGTACGTCGGCCGGGGTCCACACCGGGCCGGGAGTTCCAGGGTCGAGGAGGATCCACGTGGACGGGACCGCACGCACGGGAGTGGCCATCGTCGGGCTCGGTGGGGCCGTGGCCACCACCGCCGTCGCCGGCGTCGAGATGATGAAGCTGGGGGGCGTCGGCACCGAGGGCCTGCCCCTGGCCGACGTCGGGGGCCTGGTGCCCTACACGTCGCTGGTGTTCGCCGGCTGGGACGTCAACGGCGACGACCTCGCCAAGGCCGCCGAGGGCCACGGGGTGCTCGACCACCGCCAGATCGAGGCCGCCGGGCAGGCGCTGGCCGGGATCGAGCCCTGGCCCGCGGTCGCCGACCCGGAGTACTGCCGCAACGCCCGCGGCACGAACCTCGTCGCGGTCCCGGCGCTGCGTGACCGGGTCGCGCACATCGTCTCCGACCTGCGCCGCTTCCGCCGCGACCACGACCTCGAGACGCTGACGGTGGTCAACCTGGCCTCGACCGAGCGGTGGCCCGACCTCACGCTGCCGGCGCTCGCGTCCGCCGAGGGGTTCGAGTCCGCGCTCGACGCCGACGACGCCGCGATCACGCCCGGCATGCTCTACGCCTACGCCGCGATCACCGAGGGCGCCCCGTACGTCAACTTCACACCCAGCGCGTCGGCCGACGTGCCGGCCCTGCTGGAGCTCGCCGAGCAGCGCGGGGTGCCGGTCGCCGGCAAGGACGGCAAGACCGGCCAGACGATGATGAAGACGGTGCTCGCGCCGGCCTTCCGCTCGCGCGCCCTGACCGTCGACGGCTGGTACTCGACGAACATCCTCGGCAACCGCGACGGCGAGGTCCTCGACGACCCCGCGTCGCTGTCGAGCAAGATCGCGACCAAGGGCTCGGTGCTCGACGACATCCTCGGCTACGAGGTGCCCGACCACGTCGTGCGCATCGACTACTACCGGCCGCGCGGGGACGAGAAGGAGGCCTGGGACAACATCGACCTGGTCGGCTTCCTGGGCCAGCGGATGCAGATCAAGGTCGACTTCATGGCCCGCGACTCGGTGCTCGCCGCGCCGCTGGTGCTCGAGCTCGTGCGGCTCGTCGTCGAGGCCCAGCGCCGCGGCGAGGGCGGCGCCCAGGAACAGCTCGGCTACTTCTTCAAGGCGCCGACCACCCGCGACGGCTCGCGTCCCGAGCACGCGCTGTACCGCCAGGAGCAGGTGCTGCGCGACTGGATCGCCGCGGGCGCGGCGTGACAGCCGCCCTGGCCAGCCCCACCGCCCGTTACGCCGCGGTCCCCGGGCTGTTCCGGGAGGTCGGCGACCTCAAGCGGGTGCGAACCGCCGACGCCGACGGGTCGATGGCCGCGCGGGCTTTCGTCCGCGCGTGGTCGGCGCTGGTCTCCGGTGCCGACCCCACGGCCGTCGCCGACGCCGAGACCGCCGCCGCGGTCGCCGGGGCGCGGCTGGCCGGGATCGACGCGGGCGTGCTCGCCGACGCGGGTCTGGACGTGGCGGCGGTGCGGGACGTGCTGCGGCGGGCGATCGACGAGGTCGCCGAGGGCGTCGTGCACCCGGAGACGCTCGCGCGGCTGCGCGCAGCCCCGCCGACGGAGGCCGGGTCGGTGGCCCCGCCCGCGTTCGTGGGGGCGCTGTGCCGCCAGCCGCGGGCCGGCGCGACGGCCCCGGGCCGGCCCCGGCTCGTCGTCGAGCCGCCCGAGGACCACGGCGAGCACTGCTGGGCGGTCGCCGTCTACGCGGCGCTGCTCGCCGAGGACCACGGCGCCGACCGGGGCGAGGCGTTCCTGCTCGGGCTGGCGCACCACCTGCACAACGCGGTGCTGCCCGACGCCGGGTTCGCCGGCGAGACCCTGCTCGGCGAGCACCTCGACGGCGTCGTCGACCGGCTCACCGAGCGGGCCCTCGCGAGCCTGCCCGGGGACCTCGCCGCGCGGGTGCGGCCGGTGCTCGCCGCCCGCGCCGACGCGGACACCCCGCTCGGGGCGACGTTCCACGCCGCCGACGTCCTCGACCGCGTCCTGCAGACCCACCACCACGCCCGAGCCGCGGCGTTCACGGTGCGCGAGGCGCTCGTCGACCTGGAGCTGGTGCACGACTCGCCGGTGCAGGCGCACCAGAACGCCGTCCTCGACGCCGCGGGGCTGCTGCCGTGATCGCGAAGGCGGAGTTCGGGCGCGTAGAAGCAGCGAACCGCCCCTTCGCTGCGTCGGTGGTGGGCCTGGTCAGCCCCGAGAGCGGGACGGCGCTGCGGGCCGACACCGACCACAGCCTCACCGACGGCACGACGCGGTGGCCCGTACTCGAGGGCATCCCGTACCTGCGGGCCGGCCGCGACGACGTGCGCGACGGCGCGCTCGCCGCCCTCGACGACGGGCGCGTCGCCGACGCCGCGGCGGTGCTGCTCGCCGACAACGACGACTGGTGGGACCAGCCCCCGCCGCCCGCGGAGCAGCTGCGCGCGGTGCTGGACGCGTCGACACTGCGCGAGGCCGTCGCGGGGCTCGGGCTGGGCCGGGTCGGCGACTACTTCCTGCACCGCGACCACGACCCGTCGGGGCTCGCGGTGCTCGCGCTGACCGCCGCCCACCCGCCCGCCGGGCGGCCGGTGCTCGACCTCGCGTGCGGCGCCGGGCACCTGCTGCGCCGGCTCGCCCGGCACGGCGCGCGCGACCTCACCGGCGTCGACGTCGTGTTCGCCAAGCTCTGGCTGGCCCGGCGGTTCGTCGTGCCAGGGCACGTGTCGCTCGTCTGCGCCGACCTCGCCCACCCGTGGCCGGTGCCGCGCGCGGCCGGCACCTACGTCGCCGCGCACGACGTCCTGTACTTCCTCGACGACCCCGCGGCCCTGCTGGCGGCGGCCGCGGAGCACGCCGGGGACTGCGGTGCCGTCGTGGCCGCGCACTGCCACAACCTCGGCCAGCCGGGGCACCCCCGCCCGCCGGAGGCCTGGGCGGCCCTGCTGCCCGGCGCGCTGGCCTACGCCGAGGAGGAGCTGACGTCGGCCGCCCTCGAACGCCGGCTGCCGCGCCCGGCCGACGCGCAGGACCTCGGCGACACCGAGGCCGTCGCGCTGGCCCGGGGCGTGGGGAGCGCGCCGGAACCGTCGCTGCTCGACCCCGACCCGGCCGCGGCGCTCGTCCCCAACCCGCTCTACGTCGACGGGGTGCGGCACTGGCCCAACGAGGTCTGGGGCGCCGAGTACGGCCCGCGGGCCGCGACCTACCTGCCCGAGCGCTGGCCCGATCCCCTGCCCACCGACGCGTCGGCCCGCCGGTTGCTCGTCGACCTGCCGGAGCGCTGGTGAGCACGAGCCAGAGGAGATGTGGCTGGGGCGTCGTCGGCGCCGGGTGGGTGGCGCGCGACTTCGTCCTGCCCGCCATCGCCGCCGACCCCGCCGCGCACCTCGTCGGCGTGCACGACCGCGACGCCGGGGCGCTGGACGGGCTGGCGCCGGCGTTCGCCGACCTCGACGCCCTGCTCGCCGCCCCGGGCCTCGACGCCGTCTACGTCGCGACGCCCAACCACGCGCACGCGCCGGTGGTGCGCGCCGTGGCCGCGGCCGGCGTCCCGGTGCTGTGCGAGAAGCCGATCGCCCACGACGTGCCGGCGGCGAAGGAGATCGTCGCCGCCACCGACGGCGTGCTCGCCGGCACCGCCTTCGACCAGCGCTTCCACCCGGCGCACGAGACGATGGCCGCGATGATCGCCGCGGGGGACCTCGGCGTCGTGACCACCGTCCGGATCGTCTACGGCTGCTGGCTCCCGGGCGACTGGACCACCCCCACCGGCGGCACGGACAACTGGCGCGTGGACCCGGCCCGCGCCGGCGGCGGCGCCATGATCGACCTCGCCCCCCACGGCATCGACCTCACCGGGCGCCTGCTCGGCGAGGACCTCGTCGACCTGCTGGCGCTCACCGCGACGACCGTCCACGACTACAGCACCGACGACACGGCCGTCCTCGCCGGCCGCACCGCGAGCGGGACGTTGCTGACACACCACGTCAGCTTCTCCACCGCGGACCCGCTGCCGCGGCGGCGGCTCGAGATCGTCGGCACCCGCGCCCAGCTCGTCGCCACCGACACCCTCGGGCAGGACCCGGGCGGCACGCTGGCCCGGATCGACGCGGTCACCGGGACCGCGGAGCCGGTCCCGTTCGACACCACGGCCGGGCCCTTCGCCCGCCAGCTCGCCGCGTTCGGCGCGGCGGTCCGCGGCGAGGCCGCGTGGCCCTGGCCGCTCGAGCGCGACCTCGCCCTGCACACCCTGCTGTTGGAGGCCGCATGCCCCTGAGCCCCTGGACCTGCACGAACTGCGGGCACTGGCAGCGGTGGTTCGCCGTGCCGCCGCAGTGCCCGGTGTGCGTCGACGTCCGCAACGCCCTGCCCGAGGACGGCTGGGAGTTCCGGTCGTTCGACGACCTCGCCGCGGGCCGCGAGGCCCGGTGGACCGAGGTGACCCCGGGCGTCACGAGCTACTGGTGCGAGCCGCAGGTCGGCCTCGGCACGTGCGGCTGGGTGATCGAGACCGACGCCGGGCTCGTCGGCTGGGAGGCGGCCGGCTTCTACCCGGACGCGGCGATCGCCGAGATGCGCCGTCGCGGCGGGCTGGCCGCGCTCGGGGCGAGCCACGTCCACGGGTACGGGGCGCTGTTCCAGCTGCAGGACGCGCTGGCCCCGCCGGTGCTGGGCATCGGCGTGCGCGATCTCGAGTGGACCAAGGCGTTCCGCGTGACGTGGCCGCTCGACGACCGCCACGCGTTCGCGCCCGGCCTCGTCGCCCACCGCACGGGCGGGCACTTCGACGGCCACAACGTCCTGCACGACGAGCGCCGCGGCATCCTGTTCTGCGGCGACATGCTCAAGCCGAGCTTCGACGCCGACGGCCGCACGGTCGGGCTCAGCGCGCACAAGGCCTACCACGCGCAGATCCCGCTCTCCCACCAGGAGATCCGCGACGCCTACGCGGTGATCGAGCGCCTGGACTTCGAGGCCGTCGCGACGCCGTTCGAGTACGCACCGCACATCACCACGAAGACCGTGCTGGCCCTCTACGACCGGCTGCTCTCCGCCCAGCCCGTCGCCGGGCCGGTCCCGCTGGACGAGCTGTCGTGACCACGCTCGACGAGGTCACCGCGGGCCTCGACGCGGCCCTGCCGCCCGGCGACGTCGGCGACGCGGTGCTCACCGGGGCCGACCGCACCGGCGTGGCCGTCGTCGCCGCCGACCACGCCGACCCGGCCGGCGAGTGGCCGCGCAGCGGGGCGTTCGGCTACGGCCTGTCCGTCGAGCGGGCCCGGGTCGCCGCGCACGCCGAGCTGGCCGAGGAGATGCTGCTCTCGCGGCACCTGCGCACGCTGGAGCCGGTGCGCGCGTCCTACACCGAGCTGCGGGGCTCGCGCGGCGCCGACCGCGTCGCCGACCCCGTGTCGCTCGTGCTGCCCGCCGGCACCGCGTACGACCCGGACCGTCCCCGCTGGTGGCTCCCGACGACGCGCTGGCGCACGGGCGAGGAGGTGCTCGTCCCCGCCGAGTTCGCGGCGGCCTACCCCGTCGACCTCGACTGGCAGCCCGCCGGCGAGCGCCTCGCCACCGTCATCACCAACGGCTGCGGCGCCGGTGACACCGTCGAGCGCGCGGTCGCCCACGCGCTCGGGGAGCTGCTCCAGCGCGACGGCAACGCCACGGCCTTCCGGGCCCTTGACCGGGGCGTCGTCATCGACACCGACGGCGTCACCGACCCCGACACCCGCCGGCTGCTCGACCACCTCGCCGACGTCGGCATCACGGTGATCCCGAAGCTCGCCTCGACGGCGTTCGGCGTCACCGACCTGCACGTCGTCGGCTACGACACCGACGTCGCCGACGCGCCGCACCCCGTCACCGTGACGGCCGCCGGGGAGGCCGCGGACCCGGACCGCGAGGTCGCGCTGCAGAAGGCGCTGCTGGAGTTCTGCTCGGCGCGGGTGCGCAAGATCGTGGCGCACGCGGACCTCGACACGGTGCGGCCGCTGTTCGACGCCCGGTACTGGGAGCGCGAGCTGGCGCACCCCGTGCCGCCGCAGGAGCGCCGGGCGTTCGAGGCCATGACCGACTGGACCTCGCGCGGCGCGGGCGAGCTGCGCGACCTGCTCGCGCCGACCGTCCTGTCGCGACGGGAGACGGTGGCGTTCACCGACCTCCCGCACACGCCCGGGCTCGACACCCCGGCCGCGCAGCTGGACGACCTGCTCGCCCGCCTCGACGGGTTCGACGTGCTCGCGCTCGTGGCCGACGCGGGCTCGGCCGTGACGACCAAGGTCATCGTGCCCGGCCTCGAGGTCGAGACGATGTCGTACGGACGGATCGGCGCACGCGGCGTCGAGCGCCTCCTCGAGCGCGGCAGCGACCTCGTCGGCCTCGGCGCGCCGCCGCACCCCGGCGCGGCGCCGGTCCTGCTCACCGCCGAGGGGCGCGAGCGTCTCGGCGGTGACGCCTGGCTGGACCGGGCCGCGGTCGACCGGACGGTCGGCGAGCTCTACCCCCTCTACCGCGAGCCCACCCGTCACGCGGTCGCCCGCGCCGCCGCCGGGGAGGCCGTCGACCTGCGCTGAGGTCGCTCACACGGGTGGTGCGCCCCGGCGTCTCACACTGAGACAGGCGTCACGCGGCGTGGGCTCTACCTTGAGACCCGTGGACGACGACGGGGTGCCCGCGGGAGGCGGTGCGCGGTCACTCAAGACCGCGGCCACGGTCCTGCGCGCCCTGCGCCTGCTCGGCGACCACCCGGCCGGCCTGTTCGCCGCCGAGCTCGCCGACCACCTGGGCAAGAGTGCCGCCACCGCCCGGTACATGATCAACACCCTGTGCGAGGCCGGCTACGCCGAGCGCGACGGCGCGGGCCGCTGCCGCCTCACCGAGGCGCCGCCCTGGGGCCCGTGGGGCGCCCACCCGGCGACCTCGAGCCCCGTGCCCGGCGACCCCGACCCGGGCGCGATCCTCGCCGAGGCCACCACCGAGCTGTACCGGCGCACGCGCCAGCGCTCCTATCTCGTCCGCCGCACAGGGACCCTGGTGGCCGCGGTGACCGACTCCCGCGGCCATCAGGGTCTCGCCAAGCTGCCGGGCCTGGGCACCCACGTGGCGCCCGACCAGGCCCACGCGCTGGCCATGACCAAGGTGCTGCTCGCGGCGTCGCCGGCCTACCGCGAGGCGGTGGAGGCCGAGCCGCTCCGGGCCCTCACCTCGTCGACCACCACCGAGCTCGCGACGCTGTCCGCCGAGCTCGACGAGGTCGCGCGCACCGGGCTCGCGCTCGACCGCGAGGAGTACGCCGAGGGCTTCGCCACCGTGGCCGCGCCCGTCGTCTCGCCCTCCGGCGCCTCGACGGTCGCCGTCGGCCTGTCCTGCTCGGCGCGCCGGCTCGCCCTCGACGAGGACGAGCTGGTCGCGGCCGTGCGCGACGTGGCCGCGCGCGCGAGCGAGCAGTGGGCGAACGAGGGGTGGGCCCGCCCGGTGCCGGCGGTCCCGGTGGCCGACGCCGAGCGCGACGAGCTGCTCAGCGGCCCACGTCGGTGATGCCGAAGGCGCGCAGCCGCCGGTAGAGCGTCGCGCGCCCGATCCCGAGCGCGCTGGCGGCCTGCGAGCGGTTGCCGTTCGCCTCGACGAGCGCGGACACGATGAGGTCGCGCTCCGCGGTCTCCAGCGGCGTCAGCCGCCGGCGCGTGCCGCTCACCGCGAACTCGGCGGGCAGGTCGGCGGGCTCGACGTCGCCGGCGGGGCGGGCCGTGAGCGCCCGGCGCAGCACGTCCGCGAGCTGGGTGACGTTGCCGGGCCACCGCGCGCCGACGAGCAGGCCGGCCGTCTCGGCCGTCAACGACGCCCGGCGGGCCGGGGCGAGGCGGGCGAGCAGGGCGGCGGCGATCAGCGGGACGTCGTCGGGACGCCGGCGCAGGGGCTCGACCAGCACCGACGTCGCGAAGCCGGCCAGGACCCCGCCGACCGGCCCGTGCTCGGGGGCCCGCTCGGCCGTGACCAGCCCGACGACCCACCACGTCGGCGGGACCTCCTCGAGCAGCGAGGTCAGCGCGCCCGCGCCGGCCGCGTCGAGGGCCTCGGTGTGCCGCACGACGAGCGTCACCGGGCCGGCGCCGGCGGCGGCCTCCGCCGCGTAGCCCCCGAGCGTCACCGCGGCCTCCGGATCGGTGCCGTCGACGACCACCCAGCGGGCGTGCGACCGCAGCTCGCCGTGCACGGCCCGCACCGCCGCGGCCTTGCCGACGCCCGGCTCGCCCAGCACGACGGTGCTGCGCCCGGAGCCCGCGGCGCAGCGCAGCGACGAGGCGGCGGAGCGCCAGGGCCGGGAGTCGCCCGCGAGACCGGGCAGCGCCCGGTCGGCCGCCGGGGGCGGCGAGGGCAGCTCGACCGTGCGGGGCCCGGAGCCGCGACCGGGCGGCGGCACGAGGCCCGGCGGGTCGTCGCCGTGGGCCAGGCGCAGGTTGCTGCGGCTCGCCACGACCTCGACGACCACGCCGGCCGGGCGCTCGGGGGGCACCGGGGTGATGTGCAGCCGGGCCGGGCCGTCGGCGAGCAGGACGCGGTCCTGGTGCGGGCGGGCGCCGTAGCCCAGCTCGAGCGCCCGCAACGTGATGCGGTCCTGGTCGGCGGCCGGGAGGGCACGGGCCGCGCGGTTGGCCATGACGAGGTCGTCGGTCAGCGCGAGCACCGGGCCGCGGGCCCGGGCGCACGTCGCCCGGAAGGCGGCCATCACCCGCCGGATGCCGACGCCGCCGCGCTCGCGCAGCACGTCCTCGATGTCGGTGGCCGCCTGCTGGGCCAGGAACCGCATGAGGTCGTTGGCCTCGGAGCGCAGGCAGGTGACGTCGAGGATGCCGGCGAGGCCGCCGTCGGGGCCGCGGACGGGCGCGCCCGCGCAGGCGAAGGCCTGGAGGCGCTCGCTGAAGTGCTCGGCGCCGACCACCAGCGCGGGCATCGCGCCCTCGAGGGCCGTCCCGACGCCGTTGGTGCCCGCGAACTCCTCGGCGTAGCTGAAGCCCGGCGCCAGCGAGATCGCGTCGAGGCGGCGCTGCAGCTCGCCCTCGCCGACCCGGCGCTCGAGCACGCGGCCGTCCGCGTCGGTGAGCACGACGGCCACCGACATGCCCGAGAGCCGCTCGGCGAGGTCGTCGAGGACCGGGCGCGCGCAGTTGGCGAGGCTGCCGTCGAAGTCGAGGTCCGGCTCGTAGGGCAGGGCGAGGTGCGTCGCGTCGACACCGGCGCGCCGGGAGCGCTCCCACGAGTCGACGATCTCGGGCCGGACGACGCCGCGGGAGCTCACCGCGCCCTCGTCGACGAAGTGCTCGCGCGCGCGGCCGAGGGCGCCTTGGGCGCGTCGGTCCATGGGCCACCTCGCCATCCGCCATCACCTCGAAGTGATGGACAACACGGCATCGTACGGCCAGAACGGCGTCCGCAGGGGCCTCCCGGTGTCTCGGATCGAGACGACTCCGGCGTGACACCGCAGGTCAGGCCGGGTACGTCCGACCTCACCCCGGTTCGCGACCCTCGCCGGGCTCCGGCGGGCGGCCGAAGTCCTGGGCCGTGGCCTGCTCGAGGAACGCCCGCAGCTCCTCCACCTGCTCGGCGGCCTCCCGCGCCGGCTCGGGCCGGTCGCCCCCGAGCTCGCTGAACGACTGCCCGACGGCGTCGAGCACCGCGTCCGCGACCTCGATCCGCAGGCCCTCCCGCACGGCCACGGCGAGGACGTCGCTGGGCCGCCCCGGCAGCCGGGTCCCGTCGTCGAGCACGAGCTCGGCGCGGAAGCGGTCGTCGACGAGGTCGACGATCTCGCCGCGGTCCAGCCGGCGGCCGAGCAGGCCGGCGAGGTCGGGCAGCAGGTCCTGGGTCAGGCGGTCGTCGTCGGTGGTCTCGGGCGCGCGCGGACCGCGGTCGATGACCTCGGCCTGCGGACCCCGCACGGAGACGACCAGGCACCGGTCGGCACCTTCCTCGACGAGCAGCGCGAGCGGCTCGCGGGTCATCCGGTGCACCGCGAGCCGCGCGAAGCGCATGGCGACCACGGTCAGCTCCGCGACTCGTCGGACTCGAACGCGGCCCGGAGCCGGGCGAGGTCGTCCTTCACGCGCAGCGCGTCCTGCCCCTCGCCCCACGACGGGTCGCCGGGCTCGATGCCGAGGCAGCGCAGGAGCTCGGCGGCCGCCGCCGACGGGTCCCCCGACTCGCCGAGGATGGGGTGCAGCCCCTTCTCCGCGAGGTGGGAGAAGACCAGGTTGACCACGGTCCAGGGGTTGTACTTCTCGGTCACGCGTCACCCCCGGGTACGTCGGTGAGCTGCACCTCGTCCAGGGTCTCCAGCTCCGCCGGGCTCAGCGCCTTCACGCCCTCGAGCACCGTGGCCTGGTGCTCGGCGATCCGCCGGTCGACGAGCTGGCTGAGCTGGTAGGCGATCGCCCCGGTCTGGTGCACCGAGAGCGTGTCCGGCAGGTCCTGGCGGGTCGACGTGATCGCGACGCCCTGCGGGACGCCGTCGCTGACCGCGACGCCGACCTCGAAGGTCTCGCGCGGGTTGGTGGCCGGGTCCGCGTAGTGCTTCTTGATCTGGCGGACCATCCGGTGCCACGCGAGCACCTCGCCCTCGAGCTCCAGGCCCTCGACGTCGGCCTCCGTCAGGCCCATGCCCCGTCCGCCCGGCGCGAACGCGCGGGTGTACGACAGCAGCGCCGTCGTCCACAGCGACTCGACGAGCACCGGGTCCGGCTCCGGCACGCTGAGCTGCGTCACCAGCCGCTCGCAGCACAGCAGCACGGTCTGCAGGTCGTCGAAGATGGCGGCGAGGTCGGCCAGGGCGGTGGCGGCCGGGGATCCGACCCGCCGCACGGTGCGGGGGGTCTCGCTGGGCGCGGTCATGCGCACAGCTCCTCTCTGGGGGCGGCACGCAGCGCGGCGGAGCTGCCGCGACGGCTGGTGCTCTGGGCAGGGGAGGCAGCAGGGGACACAGGGTCGAGAACGGCGTCGAGGACGCTGTCGAGCAGGGCGACGAGCACGACGTCGCGCTCGTCGGAGGACGGCGGGCCCGCGACGGCCAGCAGGGCGTGCAGGGCCGCGACGAGCTCGTCGAGCGCGGCGAGGCCGCACGCGACGACCGCCCAGCGCGGCAGGCGCCGCGCCAGCGGGGCCGGGAGCACCGTGCCCCAGACCCGGCGGGCCCGGCGCGCGCGGGCGAGCCGGCGACGGGCGCCGGGGTCGTCCGGGCGCAGCGCCAGGACGGCCTCGGCGCCGAGCGCGACGAGCCGCCAGGTCAGGGCCGGGTCGTCGCCGTCGGCGCGGGTGAGCGCCTCGGCCCGGCCGAGGAGCGCCGACCGCCCGCGCGGCGAGCACCGGTCGTTGATCTGGGCGGCCAGCGCCGCGACGGCCGGGTGGGTGCACCGCGGCCACGCCCGGAACGGCTCCCCCGCGAGCACCGAGACGTGCTCCATGAGGCACCGCCCGGCCTCCGGGCCGTCGTGGTTGCCGGGGTCGAGACGGATCGCGTCGCGGTGGGGCGGCACGGCGGGCCCTCCTCTCGCGGGTCGGCGGTGTCCGGTCAGCCCTCGGCGGCCGCCGGGCCGGTGAGCCCGTAGCGCGCCGCGAGCTGCCCGCGGCAGATGCTGGTGTTGGCGTCGACGCCGACCTGGTAGCTGCGCGCCTTGCGCAGGTGCAGGGGCATCGCGTCGATCCCGACGGTGCGCCCCACCGGGTCGACCACCAGCGGGGCGTCGTCGTCGGCGGGGATCCCGAGCTCGCGGCGACGGGCCCGCAGCCGGCGCAGGTCGTCGGTGTCGGCGATCCCGGCGGCGTCGCCGAGGGTCATCCCGGCGACCTCCTCGGGCGTCGTGCCCGCCCGCACCAGCGGGCGCACGACGAGGTCGGTGCCGGCCATCATCGCGCGCTCGGTGAACGTGCGCCGCAGCTCGTGGAGCTCCTCGACGGCCTCGCCGACCTCGGATCCGGCCATCGAGTGGACGAAGCCGGCCCGTGCCGCGACGCCCTGGTTGATGGCGTCCGAGGCGAAGTGGTCGATGAGCACGACGTCGACGTCGGTGAGCCCCTCGACCTGCGAGACCGCGTCCCACGCGTCCGCGACCATGAGGAACGCGAAGTTCGGTGCGCAGAAGTAGGTGGGCAGGCGCAGACGCACGTGCGCGATCCCGTCGGGCGTGACCGAGCACTCGGCCACGAAGTCGAGCGAGACGACGTCGGCGTCGAGCTCGGGGTCGCGCACCGTGCGCAGCGCCTCCCACACCCCCGCCACGAGCGTGGCGGGGGTGTCGGAGGTGCGGGACACGGAGCGCAGCGGAGCTGGACCCGTGTCCGTGGTCATGCCTGGGCCACCGACCGGTCCTCGACGAGCTGGGCGTCGTCCTGCGCCGCCGGCTCACCCTCACGGATCTGGCACTCGGCCGGCACGTCGATGCCGTAGAGCTTGGCCGCGTTCAGACCGAGGATCTTCTTCTTGCCGTTGGTGTCCAGGCGCGGGTAGTCCGCGAACTGGTCGTCATCGGGCATCGTCCAGTCGACGAGGCCCTCGACCTGCCACTTCGGCTCCCAGATGTTGTAGTCCGAGCCGAAGGTCATCTTGTCCTCGCCGACCCAGAACAGCAGCTCGCCCATCACCTTGGCGAAGAACTTGGGACGGGCGTGCATGAGGCCGCCGATGACCACGGACAGGCCCGCGTACACGTTGGGCTCCTGCGTCGCCATGAAGCAGAAGTCCTCGATGCGCGGCAGACCCACGTGCTCGACGATGAAGTTCAGGTTCTGGAAGTCGGTCGCCGCGTGGTCGACGTCGGAGACGTCGAAGGCGTCCTTGTCCAGCGGCCAGATCGTCGGGCCCTTGTGGACGTGGATGTTCTTGACCCCGAGCTCCTCGGCCCGCTGCAGGAAGCGGTACGCCTCCGGGTCGGTGAGCTTGAACCCGCGCGAGTCGCCGTTCCACTCGGCGGTGTAGATCTTCGCGCCGATCGCGCCGTACTTGTTGACGTTCTCCTCGAACTCGCGCATGCCGGCGTCGCCGTCGCGCGGGTCGAAGCGGGTGTTCAGGATGAACTTGCCCGGGTACTTCTCGGCGAGGTAGCCGTTGCGCTCGGTGGTGTTGAAGCCGTTCTTGTACCACTCGCGCAGGTAGGTCGACTGGAAGATGGCCACGTCGACGTGGCCCTCCTCGAACTCCTGACGCATCAGCTGCTCTTCGGAGACCTTCTGGAACTCCTCGAGCGGCTGGTGGGTCTCGGCCGGGCCGAGGCCCTGGTAGGCGTGGAAGCACTCGATCCAGCCCTTGGCGTACTGCTCGGCGCCCTGCACCCAGTTCTCGGGCGAGGCGTCCCAGTAGTGCATGTGGGAATCGACGATGAAGTACTTCTCGCCGTCCTTCTCGTACATGTGGTGGTCCTTTCCTGCGAAGACGCCTCGGCCTACGGGACGAGGATCGCCCGGCCGCGGACCTGCCCCGCGTCCAGGTCGTGCAATGCGTCCAGTGCCCCCGACAGCGGGTACTGCTTGGTGTGCAGCGTGACCTTCCCGGCCTGCGCGAGGACCATGAGCTCGGCGAGGTCGTTGTACGTCCCGACGATGTTCCCGATGACGTTCTTCTCCCCGGCGACGAAGTCGAGCGTCGGCGCCGTGAACTGTCCGCCGTAGCCCAGCACGAACTGGTAGCCGGCCGGCCCGGTCATCTGCCAGGCCTCGTTCTCGACGCCCTGCTCGGCGACGAAGTCGAAGACGACGGTGGCGCCGCCGCCGGTCAGTTCCTGGACCTCGCCGACCTGGTTGCCGTCGGCCACGACGGTCTCGTCCGCGCCGATCTCCTTGGCCAGCTTCAGCGCGTCCGGGTTCTTGTCCACCACGATGATCTTGGTGGCGGTCAGCGCGCTGAGCGCCTGGATGCCGATGTGCCCGAGACCGCCGGCACCGACGACGACCGCGGTGCTCCCGGGCCACAGCAGCGGCACGGCCTTGCGCACGGCGTGGTAGGCGGTGATGCCCGCGTCGGCCAGGGCGGCGACGTCCGCCGGGTTGGTGTCCGGGTTGAGCTTCACGCAGGCCCGGGCGGTGGTCCGCAGGTACTCGGCCATCCCGCCGTCGTTGTTCGACAGGCCCGGGAAGAAGGCGTCCCCGGTGCACTGCATGTCGCGGCCGGCGCGGCAGGAGAGGCAGAGCCCGCAGGACGGCTGCGGGTGCAGGATCACCGTGTCGCCGACCTTGACGTTGGTGACGGCGTCACCGACCTCCTGGACCCAGCCGGCGTTCTCGTGGCCGATCACGTAGGGCAGCTCCGGGTTCTGGATGTCCTTCCAGTCCCCGTTGACGATGTGCAGGTCGGTGCGGCACACGCCGGCCCCACCGATCTTGACGATCACGTCCAGCGGCCCCTGGAGCTTGGGCTCCGGGATGTCGTCGATCGACGGGTCCTTCTGGTACTCGTGGACGCGGACGGCCTTCACGACGTGCTCCTCCCAATCGGCACAGTGGTCACGTGATCACCCCATCGACGGGCCGAGGCCCATCGACTGCGGCGTGCTCGAATCGGGCGCCGGCTGCGGCAGGCCTTCGTCGAGCTGGCCGAACTCTGTCATGAGGGACTTGTTCCAGGGGGTCTGTTCCTCGGCGACCAGCGAGTTCGTCGTGAGGATCAGCCCCGCCACCGAGGCACCGTTCTGCAGGGCGGAGCGCACGACCCGCAGCGGGTCGATGATGCCCATCTCGACCATGTTCCCGAAGCGGCCCTCGAGGGCGTCGAAGCCCTCGTCGACGCCGAGGTCGCGGGCCTGCTTGACGACGTCGGCGCCCTCGTAGCCGGCGTTCGTGGCGATGAGGTTGGCCGGCTCGGACAGCGCCGCGCGCACGATCTCCGCCCCCAGGCGGGCGTCGCCGGTCAGCGCGTCGAGGTCGCCCAGGGCCGCCTCGGCGTGCAGCAGCGCCGCACCGCCGCCGGCGACGATGCCCTCGGCCATGGCCGCGCGGGTCGCCTGCAGGGAGTCGTCGACGCGGTGGCGGACCTCCTTGAGCTCCGCGTTCGTCGGGGCGCCGACCTGCAGGATTGCGGCCTTGCCCGACAGCCGCGCGATGCGCTCGGAGAACCAGTCCTCGTCGGTGCCGATCGTGGCGCGGTCGAGCTCGGCGCGCAGCTGCTGGACGCGGGTCTCGCGGGCCGTGGGGTCGCCGAGGCCGCCGATGATCGCGGTCTGCTCGCTGGTGGCGCGGACCTGCGTCGCCCGTCCGAGGTGCTCGGCGCCCATCTGCTCGAGCGAGAACGCCGACGCCTTCGAGTAGACCTTGCCGCCGCAGAGCGCGGCCATGTCCTCGAGGAGGTGGACGCGCTTCTCGCCGAAGCCGGGGGCCTGGATCGCGGTGACCTTGAGGTGCCCGTTGACGTGGTTGTGCACGAGCATCTGGAGGGCGGAGCCCTCCACCTTCTCGGCGACGATCACGAGCGGGCGCGGGTCGCGCATGATCCGCTCGAGCACCGGCATGAGGGACCGGACGTCGGTGATCTTCTCGGCCGAGAACAGGATGTAGGGGTCGTCGAGGACGGCCAGCATGGAGCCGGGGTCGGTGACGAGGTACGGCGAGACGTAGCCGTTGTCGAACTCGAAGTCCTCGACGAAGTTGACGTGCAGGCCGAGCATCGGGCCGTCGTCGACGGTGATGACGCCGTCGTCGCCCACGGTGTGAAGGGTCTCGGCGACCACGCGGCCGATCGCGTCGTCGTCGTTGGCCGAGATCGCGGCGACCCGGGAGAGCGCCTCGACGTCGTCCACGGGGTGGGCCACCTGCGCGAGGTGGGCGACGATGCGCGCCACCGCGGCGTCGATGCCGCGCTTGACGAGCACGGGGTTGCCGCCCTGACTGATGGCCTTGAGCCCCTCGCGGACGATCGCCTGGGCGAGCACCGTCGACGTGGTGGTGCCGTCACCGACCACGTCGTTGGTCTTGACCGCGGCCTCCTTGAGGACCTGCGCGCCCATGTTCTCGAACTGGTCGCGCAGGTAGATCTCCCGCGCGATCGTCACACCGTCGTTCGTGACCTCCGGCGTACCGGTGATCTTCTCGAGGATGACGTTGCGCCCCTTGGGCCCGAGCGTGGATTTGACCGCTTCGGCGAGCTGGTCGACTCCAGCCTGGAGAGCCCTGCGCGCGTCGGCGCCGAATCGCAGTTCCTTGGCCATGTCCTCACTTCTCCGGTGCTCTGGGGCGCGAACGGGGAGTCAACGGGTCGTGCCGGTGAACGGCACCGGGCCGCCGCACGTCCGCCCCGTGCGGGCGTGCGGCGACCCGGGAGCCGCGTGCTACTTGTTCACCACGGGGGGCAGCATGTCGCCGATGAACTCGGCGGCCTCCTCCAGGTTCCCGAACATGATCGTCCGGTCATCCATGTGGATCATCTTCCCGTAGTGGGTCGACATGTTCTCCTCGAACTCGGCGGCGTTGTAGAAGTCGGGCTCCTCGCCGAGCGCCTCGGAGATCTCCGAGTACACGAAGTCCATGCGGCCCACGCAGTCCACGCGGATCATCGAGGGCAGGTGCTTGACCGTCACGTTCTCCTGACGGTCCATCACCTCGGCCACCACGACGCCGATCTGGTTGTTCATCAGCGTCACGCCGGCCATGCCGGACTCGGTGTTGTCCTGCTTGAAGGGGCTCTCGGCCGTCTTGAAGGACTTGGTCACTTGTTGAGCTCCTTCGGTGCCTCGAGACCGAGATCGGAGAGGATCCCGGCGAAACGGTTCTTGGCGCGGTCGAGGCTGTCCTCGAACCTCGGGGGCTTGGCGTCGGGCTGCGACCACAGCGGCTGCATGGTGCGGGCGGCCTCGAGGGCCTTGGGCACCCACTTCTCCAGCCAGCTCTGGAACAGCTGCTTGTTGTGGTCCGCGAACTCGCGGTCCTGGGTCAGCGGCGCGAAGGCCGCGACCGTCCAGCGCAGGTCGCGCTGGGCGTAGTCGTGCTCGCCGGCGCCCATGACGGTCGGGGTGACGTAGTCGCCGTTGCCGGCGGCCGACTGCATGACGAGGTTCGACCGGAAGAGCTCACCGAGCAGCGGCTCGAACACGACGTTGGTGGCGAAGATCATCTCGCCCCAGTCGTCCTCGATGGCGGTGATCTCCTCGACGAGCTTGCGGACGCCCTGCCACTCGGCGTCGTTGTTCCACGCGTCGACGTGCGCAGAGCCGTCGAAGCCCTCGATCTCCTCGGTGAGGGTGAGGTTGTAGAGCGCCAGGTCCTGCGCGAAGCGGATCTTGTGCTCGCTGTTCACGACCATCGCCGTGTTGTGCATGTTCGTCGGGCCCGACCGGTTGCAGGCCGCGAACACGTACAGGCCGAGGATGTGCTCGATGTGCATCCAGGCGCCGACGTTGCGCTCGACGAAACGCACCCAGTTCGACGTCCACTGGTCGAAGGCCTTGGCCTGGCGGGCGTTCTCGACGTTCTGGGTGACCTGCCGGACAACGTTGGCGTTGTTCCGGTACATCGTGAGTTCCCACTCCTCGTTGGGATCACGGAACTCGTGCCAGCCGTGCGCCGGCCAATCCTGGATCGGCTTGCCGCCGGAGCCGGGGCCGCGCTCGGGCTCGGGGTTGTCGACGCCCCACGCCTTGAGCTTCGTCCAGTTCAGCGGGTAGCCGCGGGACCCGTCGGCGAAGCCGTAGATCCAGCCCTGCGACAGGTAGTGGCGGGGGTCCGGCTGGACCTCGACCGTCACGTCCTCGTAGTGGGTCTGCTTGCGCTTCGCGGGCTTGAAGTAGTTGTACCGCCGGGCCGAGGGCCCGGAGTCGGGGAACTCCTTGGCGCCCGCTTCCGCGTCGGTGAAGACGGGCTTCGGAACGCTCCGCTCGGGACGCTCTTCGGTGCTTGTCATGGTCAGCCCTCGTCCTCCGGCTCTCCGGTGGTGGTGAACTTGTCGTAGTAGATGTGCTGCTCGTCCATTCCGCGCTGGGTCAGCAGGGCGATTGCCGCATCCACCATCGGCGGCGGCCCGCACACATACGCATCCATCCCTTCCAGGGCCGGCTCGTTCGCCCTGACCACCTCGGTGATCAGGCCGGTCTCGCCGTCCCAGTCGTCGCCGCCCGCCTCGGAGAGCGCCGGGACGTACTTGAATCCCGGGATCTTCTCCTCGAGCGCGCGCAGCTCGTCCTCGAAGCACAGGTCGGCCTTGGTGCGGGCGCCGTAGTAGAGGCGCGCCTTGCGCTCGCCGTCCTTCTCGGCGAGGGCGCGCAGCAGGCCCAGCATCGGGGCCATCCCCGCACCGCCGCCGATGAAGACGATGTCGGAGGTGCGGTTCTCGCGGAGGGTGCAGGTGCCGAACGGCGCCTCGACCTCGATGCGGTCACCGACGGCGACCTTGTGCTCCAGGAACTGCGAGAACACCCCGTCGGGGTAGATCTTGATGACGAACTCGAACACGCCTTCGCGGTTCGGCAGGTTCGCCATCGAGAACGACCGGACCTCGCCCGTGTCGGGGACCGTGAGGTCCATGTACTGACCGGGGAAGAACTTGATGTCCTCGCCGGCCACCTGCTTGACCACCAGGTGGCGCATGTCGTGGGTGACGGGCTCGTTGGCGAGCACCTCGACGGTGCCCTTCCGCAGCGGGAGCCCCGACCGGATGATCTCCTCGTCGTAGTTGAGGAGCTCGATCACGAGATCGTCGTAGGCGTGGGCGCGGCAGAGGAGCGTCTGCCCCTCCTCGCGCTCCATGTCCGGGAGAGCGAAGGTCGAGTACTTGTCGAGGTCGATGTCGTCGACGTCGCCCTCGAGGACGAACGACTTGCAGGCGGCGCACTGGCCTTCCTTGCACCCGTGCATGAGCTGGAGCCCCTGCTCGGAGGCGGCCCGCAGGATCGTCTGGTCCTCGTCGACCTCGATCTCGATGCCCACCGGTTCGAATCGGACCCGGTGCTTGTCACCCATCGATGGCTTCTCCGTTCGGGAGGAATGGTGCCGAAATCCGGACGAAACGGTCAGCCTCGGCCGGACGAGGGCGTGAGGGATCGAGGGGGGCCGGGTCACCCCGGCCCCCCTCTCACCTCACCGTGCTGCTACGACCGCACTCAGCTGGTCGCGTCGGCCGGCCGGCCGGCCGGACCCTGGCGGTTGTAGTCCGCCACGAACGCCTCGCGCTCCGAGTCGCTCATCTCGTTGAGGATGACGTTCGGGCTGGCCACGTGCGGCATGCGCCGCAGGTGGTCGAGGGTCCACATCTTCTTCGGGTCCAGGTCGAGGTGCGGCTGCGCCGTCATGGTCTTGCCGTCGTCGCGGACGAAGCCCATGTCGGACACCACGTCGGCCCAGTTCCAGCCGTGGTACAGCGTCTCCCACTCGCGGTGCCCGACGAGCTTGCCCATGTTCGGGGTCTCGCGGCCCTGGTAGGTCGGGCGGAACGCCTCGGCGTCCGTCCAGCGGCAGGCCTCGTGGCAGTACGTGCGCCACTGGCCGTCCACCTTGTCGACGACCATGTCCTCACGCACCAGGCAGGGGACCATGCAGGTCCAGCAGCGGTGCGGGTACACGTAGTCGACGTCCTCGGCGACGATCGGGTGGTGGCCGTTCGGCTTCGCCAGACGGTTGTAGTTCTCCCACCACTTGCCGTACTTGTCGTACCAGCCCGGGTACTTGTACTCGAACCACTCGAAGTCCTCGTCGGTCATGCCGTCGATGCGCCAGTAGTTCGCGAGCCACCCGGTGGCGAAGAACTGCGCGACCTCGTGGACGTAGCCCTTGTTCCAGATCTGGTTCCAGGACTCCTCGACCAGGTCGTGCGGGATCACGAGGCCGTACTTCTCGAGCGGCAGCAGGTACGCCCGGTAGTAGTCGTCGTAGATCCAGCGGCGCCACATCTCCGCGTAGGACTCGCGGTCCTTGCGGCGGTCCTTCGTGCCGTACTCGATGAAGGTACCGATGGCGGCGTCCACCACGCGGTGGTTGTTCCACCACGCGTAGCGCAGGTCGCGCTCGAGGAGCTGGCGGTTGTCCTCGTCCGACAGCGCCATCAGCAGGGTGGCGTAGCCGTTCGAGATGTGGCGCGACTCGTCCGACTGGACCGAGTGGAACACCGTCGGCAGCAGGTAGTCACCGTTGGCCGCGGCCTCGGCCGGCATGGCCACGAACAGGGTGTTCGTGAACGCCGTCTCGGCGACGATCGTCAGGTAGATGCTGGCCGCGGTGATCGCGTCACCGGTGATGAAGCCCTCGGCGAACTGACGGCCGATGGTGCCGCAGTAGTCCGAGTGGAAGTTCCGGAGGGTGTTGTTGAAGCCCGCCGGGTCGATGTAGTTGTTCATGTACAGCCGCTTGAGGTTCTGCTGGATCGTGCTGTGCCGAACCTCGTCGATCATCTGGATCGCCTGGCCGTTGTGCAGCTCCGGGTTCGGAACCGCCTGGAACAGCATCGGCATCGACCGTGCGGCCGAGATCTCCGGCAGCGGGATGATCGAGAGGAACAGCTTCTGCCACTCCAGCCAACGCTCCTGGACCTGGCGGAACATGTTCCCGCGGATCGCCCCGTCGGAGGCGCCGTACACGCGGTTGTCCTTCTCCTCCTGCATGGGGAAGTAGGACCGGAGGACCTGCTTGAGCGGGTCCTTCTTGGCCGCCTTACGGAACGTGTAGTCCGTCCCGTACTTCATGTACGGCTCGTGGTACTGCGGCTCCCAGGAAAGTTCCTGGATCTTCTGGTGAGCCTTCGCCAAACTCTGACGGCTCATCTTCTTCTCCTTGTGGAGTTCCAGCTCGGCGTACGGGGTTCCGCAGCCGTGGTTCGTGGTGGTCGCCGCCGCGGGGGGTGGTGCGGCGGCACGGCTCGCGGGGTCAGCGACCCCGCGGGACTGGATCGGCCCCTCGTGACGGTGGGCCCGGGTCGGACTCCAGCCAGCCGCGTGTCGCGGCCGTGGCGACGTCGCGGACGGCGTCGGTGAGCTCGTCGGCGTCGACCGCGAACTTCCGGCTCGGTGTGGAGATCGCGATGCTGGCCGCGACCTGACCGTCCGGGGCGAAGATCGGGGCGCCGATGCAGCAGAAGCCCTCGGCGTACTCCTCGCGGTCGACCGCGTAGCCGCGCTTGCGGACCCGGGCGAGCTCCAGCTCGATGGCCGGCGTGCTCGTGATCGTGGTGCCCGTGAAGGCCTCGAGGTCGTCCTGCGTGGTCATCAGCGCCGTGCGCGTGCCCGACGACGCGATGAGCGCCTTGGTCACGGCCAGCGCGTGCGCGGAGGCGAGCGGGATGCGCTCGGCGAGGTCCGGGATGCGCGCCAGGCCCTGGTGGCCGCGCGCGTCCACGATCACCGTCGCGTCGTCGCCCTCCCAGCGCGCGAGGTACGTGCGCTGCCGGGTGCGCCAGTACAGCTCGGTCACCGCGTCGGAGAGCCGCTCGGGCAGCTCGTAGCGCGAGTAGTCGTCGGTCGGGACGTCCGCGGCACCCCACGCGTCGCCCCACGGCGGGGTCTCCTGCAGCCGGAACGTGCCGACCTGCCGGTCGCGGGCGGCGAACCCCTCCTGGCAGAGGGTGTTGAGCAGGTAGCGGGCCGTGGCCGTGCTCTTGCCGAGCTCGGCCGCGAGCGCCTCGGCGGTGACGCCGTCCTCGGCGGCACCGAGGAACCGCAGGGCCGCGAGGGCCTCGGCGGCGGTCTTGAGGGAGCGACCCCCGCCGACACCGCGCCCGGGCACATCGGGCCGGCGCGGTTCCGTCATGGGTCCTCCTCCCCGTCGTCGGTCCCCGTCTGCGCTGTGTCTGCGCTGCTCCGACCGGCCGTATCGCTCACCGTCGTGCGGGGGCCACTGAACGCGTCCGGGACCCTTGTGGTCAACATCACGGTTTTCGCGTGCAGATACTGCACCCGCCGCTGGCCGCAGCGTTGCGACCGCTGCTCGCGCGACGGGCCCCGCAGACGACGCCGGACGGTGGGTTCCGCGGCCGAGCGGGGTGGTACCTCGGCCGGGATGTCCGCCTCCGAGCTGCACCGTCTGCGCTACGCGTACAACACCAACGGGCTCACGTCGCACCGTCTCGACGACGCGCTCGCCCTGCTGGCCGACTGCGGCTACGACGGCGTCGCCCTCACGCTCGACGTCGCCCACCACGACCCGTTCGCCCCGGAGCTGGGCCGGCGCACCACGGCTCTCGCGGACCGGCTGCGCGGCCTCGGGCTGGACAGCGTCGTCGAGACGGGGGCCCGGTTCCTGCTCGACCCGCGCCGCAAGCACCAGCCGACGCTGGTCACCGGGGACGCGGCGGGCCGCGCGCGGCGCGTCGGCTTCCTGCGCACGTGCGTGGACGTGGCCGCCGACCTGGGCAGCGAGGCCGTCTCCTTCTGGGCCGGCGTGCCGTCTCCGGGCCAGGACCGGGACGAGGCGTGGCGGTGGCTCGCCGACGGCGTGGGCGAGGTCGTCGCGCACGCGCGCGAGCGCGGCGTGGTCTGCGCGGTCGAGCCCGAGCCGGGGATGCTCGTCGAGGACTGCGACGACTGGGTGCGTCTGGCGCTGGACGCCCCGGAGATCACCCTCGCGCTGGACACCGGGCACTGCATCGTCTCCGGCCGCTGGACCCCCGAGGGGGCGGTGCGCGAGTTCGCGCCGCTGCTCGGGGCCGTCGCGGTCGAGGACATGCCGCGCGGTGTCCACGAGCACCGCGCGCCGGGCGAGGGCGACATGGACCTGCCGGCGGTGCTCGCCGCGCTGCGGGAGGTCCGCCACCCCGGCCTCGTGTCGTTCGAGCTCTCCCGGGACTCCCACCGCGCCGACGTGCTCGTGCCGTCGGCCCTCGAGACGATCAAGAAGATGGAGGCCGGCGCGTGAGGATCTGCTTCGTCTCCCGCCGCTACTGGCCGGCCGTGTCCGGCATGAGCGCCTACGCCGAGAACCTCCTGCGCCACCTCGTGCGCGAGGGCCACGACGTCACGCTGATCTCGCAGTACCGCGGCGACCCCGCCGGGCGCGGCGTCTACGGGGGCGGGCCGCCGCCGCCCGAGCGGGTGCCCGACGGCGTGCACGTCGTCGCCCTGGAGGCCCACGGCGAGCAGGAGGTCACCGGGGGGCGCCCGGCCGACTTCGAGGCCGACGTCGCCACGATGGTCGACACGATCGCCGCCGAGCACGCCCGGGCGCCGTTCGACCTGGTCCACGCGCAGTACGCCTACCCCAACGGCCTGGCCGTGCTGCGCGCCGCGCACGACCTAGGCCTGCCCGCGGTGGTCAGCGTGCAGGGCGGCGACGGCCACTGGGTGGGCACCTGCTGCTCGACCCACGAGACGCTGGTGCGGGCCGTGTTCACGCACGCACCGGCGCTGGTGATCGGCTCCTCGTCGTTCGCCGCCGAGGTGTCGCAGCGCCACGGCGTCGACCGCGACCGCTGGACGGTCGTCTCCGGCGCCACCGACACCGAGCGCTTCACCCCCGCCCGCACGCCCGGGAGCCTGTCCGACCCCCCGGTGCTGCTCTACCACGGTCGCGTCGACGCCCGGAAGGGCGTGCTCGACCTGCTCGACGCCGTCGCCGACCTGCTCGACCGCGGCCGGCGGCTGCACCTCGTCGTGTCCGGCATCGGGCCGGACACCAGCACCGTCGCCGACCGGATCACCGAGCTCGGCATCGACGAGCACGTCACGCAGCTGGGCTACACCGCCTACGAGGACGCCCACGAGGTCTACCGGCGCGGCGACGTGTTCGTCAGCCCGACCTACGCCGAGGGCTTCTCCAACACCGTGCTCGAGGCGATGGCGAGCGGCCTGCCGGTGGTGTCCACCGACGTCGTCGGCGTGCGCGACTGCGTCCGCGACGGCGAGAACGGCCTGCTCGTGCCGCCGAAGGACCCGGCGGCCCTCGCCGCCGGCATCGCCCGCGTCCTCGACGACACCGCGCTGCGCACCGACCTCGCCGCCTGGGCCCTCGACGAGGTCCGCGAGCGCTGGTCCTGGCCGGTGATCGCCCACCGCCTCACCGACGTCTACGCGACCGTGCGCGACGTGCCCGTGCCGGCGATCGACGACCCGCCCGTGGACCCCGACTGCCGCTTCCGCGCGGCGCCCCACCTGCTGTGAGGGATGTCAGCGGTGGGCCACCGCAGACGCCCGGTGTCCGTGACGCCACACGGACCATGGACCGCTCGTGAGCCGGGTGGTCGCGGTCAGCCCCCACCTCGACGACGCCGTGTTCTCCGCGGGCGGGACGCTCGCGCGCCTCGCCGCGGCCGGGCACGAGGTCACGGTCGTCACGGTGTTCACGGGATCGGTCGCCGCGCCGACGGGCTTCGCGCTCGCGTGCCAGACCGACAAGGGCCTGGCGCCCGACGTCGACTACATGGCGCTGCGCCGCGCCGAGGACGCGGCGGCGCTGGCCCGGCTCGGTGTCCGCGGCGAGCACCTCGGGCTGCTCGAGGCCCCGCACCGCGGTTACGGCTCGCCGGCGGCGCTGTTCGCCGGCCGCCGCGACGACGACCGCGTGGCCGGTCCCGTCGCCGACGCCGTGGGCCCGTGGCTCGCCGGGGCGGACGTCGTCCTGGGCCCGCAGTCGGTGGGCGACCACGTCGACCACCGGGTGGTGACGGCCGTGGTCGCGCGGGCCGCGGAGACGGACCGGACCGCGTGGTGGCGCGACACCCCGTACGCGGTGCGCCACCCCGAGGCGACCGGCGCACCGCAGGTCAGCGGCACCGACGTCGCCGTCGACGTGACCGCCGTGCTCACCGCGAAGGCGGAGGCGGCCGGCGCGTACGCCTCGCAGGTCGGGTTCCAGTTCGGCGGCCAGGAGCACGTCGCGCCGGTGCTGGCCGAGCTCGCGACCCGCGAGGGTGACGGCCGCCCCGCCGAGGTGCTGCGGGCCGGTGCGACGGCGCGCGCGCTGATCGGCACCCTGGACCCGTGACGCTCCTCGAGGTCGCGACGATCCACGCCGAGCCGGCGTCGCTGGCGTCCGCGCGCGGTCAGGAGGTGCTCGCCCGGTTCCCCGACGCCGAGGTCGTCGAGATCGACTCGCACTGGGCGATCCCCGACCTGCACGGGGCGGAGGAGAACGTGGCGCGCTGGGTGCGGATCAAGGCCGAGCACCTCGTGCTCGGGGAGAAGAAGACGCTGACGGTGCGCGAGAACGGGCGCTCGGCGGACTTCATCGCGCCCTCGACCGCCAACGGCTGCGCCATGGCCTGCGCCTACTGCTACGTCCCGCGCCGGAAGGGCTACGCCAACCCGATCACGGTGTTCACCAACATCGACGCGATCGCCCGCGCGATCACGCGGCACCACCGCAAGCTCGGCCCCAAGACCGAGCCGACGCAGTGCGACCCCGTCGACCGGGTCTACGACATCGGCGAGAACTCCGACTGCTCGGTCGACGCGCGGGTCAGCGACAACGTCGCCGACCTCGTCGCGCACTTCGCCCGCCTCGACGGCGCCAAGGCGTCGTTCGCGACCAAGCACGTCAACCGCGACCTGCTCGCGCTCGACCCGCGCGGCGGCACCCGCGTGCGGTTCTCGCTCATGCCGCGCCGCGACGCGAGGCTCCTCGACATCCGCACCGACACGATCGACGACCGGATCGCCGCGATCGACGACTTCGTCGCCGCGGGCTACGA
The DNA here is from genome assembly GCF_039542135.1 of Actinomycetospora chlora. Classification (NCBI taxonomy): domain Bacteria; kingdom Bacillati; phylum Actinomycetota; class Actinomycetes; order Pseudonocardiales; family Pseudonocardiaceae; genus Actinomycetospora; species Actinomycetospora chlora. The sequence continues at coordinate 133,795 of NZ_BAABHO010000002.1, read as the reverse complement.
GGTCCACCTCAACTTCTCGCCGGTGGTGCTGCGCGAACGCTGGCAGTCGGAGTGGGCGCTGCTGCTCGACGAGCTCACCGACCGGCTCCCGGAACCCGTGAAGGCCCAGGCGGCGTGCGAGGTCATCCTGCTGACCCACCACGAGGGCCTGCACGAGGTGAACCTCGGCTGGCACACGCAGGCCGAGGACGTGCTCTGGCGCCCCGAGGCGCAGGAGGCCAAGCGCACCGGGCCGGGCGGCCTGGCCGGCGACGTCGTGCGCTATCGCGTCGACGTCAAGCGGCGGGCCGTCGCGCGGTTCCGGGAGCTGGTCGCGCGGCACGCGCCGTGGCTGACGATCCGTTACGCGTTCTGAGGTGAGCACGGACGATTACCCTCGGCGCCCGTGAGCACCCGGCTGTCGCTGAGCCGCGACTACCCGCACGGCGTCCCCGCCTTCGCGGCCGCGCTCGCCGACCCCGAGTTCCACCGCGTGAAGCTCGACGTCGACGGATCCGGGTGCATCGAGGTGCTCGCGTTCGAGCGCCGGGACGACCGCGTGCGCGTCGTGCTGCGCCAGCCCGTGCCGCCGGGGCAGGTGCCCTCCGTCGTCGAGCGCCTGCTCTCGGGCGTGCTCGTCATCGAGCGCACCGAGGAGTGGCGGCTGACGCCGCGGCGCTGCGACGGCCGCGCCCGCGTGGCCGTGCCGGGCACGCCCATCGGCGCCGACGGCACGATGAGCGTCGCCCCCGCGGGCGACGGCCACAGCCGGCTCGCCGTCGACCTGGCCATCACCGCCGCGATCCCGCTGCTCGGCGGCGGCATCGAGCGGTCGGTGGTGACCGGCATCCGCGGCCTCACCGGCAGCGAGCACGAGCGGATCTCGCGCTGGCTCGAGCACGCCGAGCGGGCGGGCTGATGGCGGCCCGCCGCCGTCGCCGGCCCGGATCCGACCGGCTCTACGTCTCCTCCGCCGACGGGCTCCCGCTCGGGCACCTCGACCTGGTCACCCGCGAGGCCCACGACGTACCCGCGGGCTACCGCGAGCGGTTCGTCCAGGAGGCCAACGCCTGGCTGTGGCAGAACAGCATGCCGCCGATCGGCAGCCCGGCCGAGGTCGCCGAGCCCGCGGCGATCTCCGCGGGTGCCGAGCCGCCGGTCGGCGGCTGGGACCCCGGCTTCGACGACCTCGCGCTGCACCTGCCGGGCCACGGCCTCGCCGAGGAGGCTGCGAACGCCCGGGCGCTGGACGGGCCGGGCGCCGACCGCCCGTACCGGCTGCGGGCCGAGGGCCAGCACGCGGTCGCCGAGGCCCTGGGCAAGCTCACCCGCACCCCGGCACTGCGCCGCGGCCGCGGGGCGCGCTGGCGAATCCTGCACACGGTGCCGATGGCGTTCGCGGAAGAGCCGGCACACGTCGTCATCGACCACGTCCTCATCGGCCCGCCGGGGGTGTTCCTCATCGAGGTCGCCAACATCCCGGGCGGGCGCGCGGTGCTCGACCACCGGTCGGTGGACCTCGGTGGCGGCACGGTGCTCGACCTCGACCGGCGCCGCCGCGTCGGGATCGAGGCCGGCGAGCGCGTGTCGATCGCGCTCGCCCGCGCGGCCGGGGCGACCGAGACGCTGGACCCCCCGGCGGTCCACCCGGTGATCGCGATCGTCGGCGCGATCATGTCCGGGACCGGCCGCCCGCGCGGGGTGACGGTGACGCGCCTCGGGCAGCTGCCGCGGCTGCTCTCGGCGTTCGGGGCGCCGCTGTCCGACCTCGCCGTCGCGCAGATCTACGAGGTCGCCCGGCGGTCGACGACGTGGAGCCCGTGACCCCCACGACGACGCCCGGCCTGCGCCGGGCCCGGGTCGCGGTCGTGGGGATGTTCGTCGTCAACGGGGCGACGTACAACAGCGTCGTCCCGCGCTTCCCCACGCTGCGCGACGAGCTCGGGCTCAGCAACGCCGAGCTGGGCACCGCGATCGCCGCGTTCCCGGCGGCGGCGCTGCTGTTCGGCGTGCTCGCCGGCCCCCTGATCGCCCGGGTCGGCAGCGGCCGCGTCGGCGCCGGCGTCGGTCTCGCCGGGGCGGTGCTGCTGCCCGCGGTGGCGCTCGCGCCGGGGTGGTGGGCGCTGGCCGCGGCGCTGTTCGTCCTCGGCCTGACCGACGCCTGGGCCGACGCGGGGATGAACGCCCACGGCCTGCGCGTCCAGACCGGCTACGGGCGCTCGATCGTCAACGGCCTGCACGCCGTGTGGAGCATGGCCGCGGTGGGGGCGGGCCTGCTCGGCGCCGCGGCGGCCGCGCTGGGCGTGCCGCTGCTCGTGCACCTCGGCGTCGTGGCGGTGGTGCTGGTCGTGGTCTCCGTCATGGCCTGGCGGTGGGCGCTGCCGGGGCCCGAGCCGGAGGCCGAGGACGACACCGCCGACGCCGGCCGGCGGGGCCCCCTGCGCGCCGTGGTCGTCGGGGCCGGGCCGCTGCTGGCGCTGGCCGCGCTGCTCGTGGCGTCGGGCGGGATCGAGGACTCCGCCGCGTCGTGGGGCGCCCTCTACGTGCGCGACGACCTCGGCGGCGGGGCGTTCGTCGCCGGCCTGCCGTTCGTGGCGTTCCAGGCGTTCATGACCCTGGGGCGCCTCGCCGGCGACCGGCTGGTCGACCGCCTCGGCGCCGTGGTCGTCGCGCGGGCCGGGGCAGCGCTGGCGGCCGTCGCGATGGGCGCGGCCCTGCTCGTCGCCCACCCCGTCGCGGCCGTCGTCGGCTACGCGCTGACCGGCCTCGGGGTCTCGACGCTCTTCCCGCTCGGCTTCGCCGCCGCCGGACGCGTGCCGGGTGTGCGGCCCGGCGACGGGATCGCGGTGGTCGGCTGGCTCGCGCGCCTGGGCTTCCTGACGTTCCCGCCGGTCATCGGGGCGGTCGCGGACTCGGTGTCGGTCGGCGCCGGGCTCGTGCTCGTGCCGGGCGCGGCGGTCGTCGCGTTCCTGCTGGCGGGGGCGCTGCGGCCGCGGGGCAGGGTGGCGGCGTGACCCCCGACGAGGCCGTGCGCGCCCTGACCGCGCCCCTGGCGCCGCTCGACGAGGCCGTGGACGCCCTGGGGCGGGACGCGGGGCTGGTCGCCTGGTGGGGGACGGACGTGCCCGCCCGTGGACCGGCCCATCCCACCGACCCGGGCTGGGTCCTCCTCGACGTCGGCGACGCGACGATGCTGCGCAACCGCGTCACGCGTCAGGACCTCTACCGCACCGGGGTCTCGGCGATCCGCCGCGCGCTCGCCGGCCTGCTGCTCGACGACCTCGCGCTCGCCCCGACGTGGGCCGCCGAGGTCGTGCTCACGACGGCCGACGAGGAGCGGCTGACCGGCTGGATGCGGGCGCACCTGCGGCTGTCGGCCGTGGTGGACGTCGACCGCAAGCTCCTGCTGGGTCCGGTGCGCGACGCCCTGGCGCCGGGGCTGCGCGAGGACGGCGACACGGCCCGCGCGGCCCGGGAGCGCTTCGCCGCGGCCGCCGGCCCCCGCCCCGTCCGCGACCCCTCGGTCGCGTTCCGCCGCCCCTAGCCTCGTGCGTGATCTTCTGAGCGATAGCTCAGAAGATCACGCACGTGGAGGTCAGGCGCAGGTGACACAGGTGCGGGCGGCGGGGCGGGCCTCGAGGCGTTCGGGGGCGATCGGGCGGCCGCAGCGCTCGCAGGTGCCGTACGTGCCGGCGGCGACGCGGCCCTCCGCGGCGGTGATCTCGGCGAGGTCGTGGCGGGCGGCCGCGAGCAGGGCCGCGACCTGGGCACGGTCGAAGGCGATCGTCTGGCCCTCGGGGTCGTGCTCGTCGTCGCCGGAGCTCGCCGAGGCGGTCTCGACGATCCCGGCCAGCTGGGCCTCGAGCGCCGCGACCCGGGCGACGGTCTCGGCGCGGGCGTCGGCCAGCGGGCCGGTCACACGACCGTCGCCAGCGCGCCGGGGGCGATCGCGACGGTGACCTGTCGGTCGGCCGCGAGGTCGAGCACCTCGCCGTCGAGCTGCACCGGCATCGGCTTGAGCGTGGTGAACGCGAAGCGGTCGGTGTGCGGCTGCGGACCCAGGCCCCGGACGGAGGCGCGCACCGCGAACGCGAGCAGGCGCAGCTTCGACCGGTGCGGCAGCGTGATGACCTCGAACTGCCCGTCGGCCGGGTCGCCGTCGTCCGAGAGCGTCACGTACTTCGCCATCTCGGTGGTGTTGGCGAGGATGAGGCTGTCGAAGCGCCGCGGCCCCTCGCCCTCCACGTCGATCGCGAACGGGTGGAAGCGGGAGAACGCGCGGATGGTGGTGACGATCTCGCGCAGGGAGCCCTTGCCGCGGCGCTCGAGCTCGAGCGCCACCGTCGGCGTGATGCCGAGCCCGCAGTAGGAGTGCGCCCACCGTGGGCGGTCCTCGCCGGCGATGGTGATGCGCAGCAGGTCGAGACGCCGCACGTCGCCGGCCGCGATGGCCTGCGCGAGCGGGCGCCGGGCGATGGCGCGGTGGTGGTCGTTGGCGTTGCCCGCGGGCAGCACGGCCGCGACCGCGCCGGAGTACGCGCCGTCGCCCGCGGCCATGACGCCCTCGACGACCTCCTGGTAGCCGCCGTCGCCGCTGACCGAGACGACGAGCGTGCGGCCCCGCCGGGCCTCGGACTCCGCGATGACGCGCGCGTGCCCGGCGTACTCCGTGGGCACCTCGACCACCGCCAGCTGCGGCGCCTGCGTCTGCAGCTCCCGGCGGCACCGCGTCGCGCGCCGCTCGCCGTCACCGCTGCTCTGCGGGTTGTAGACGAGGACGACCCGGTCGTAGGCGGGCACCGGGGACGGAGCGGACGGCACGGCCACACCCGCAGCGTACGTCGCCCGCGGGTCCGCCCGGCGCAACGCGCGCGGTCCGGGCGGCCCCGTGCGACGGTCGGTGCATGCCCACCACCGGCACCCCCTCCGGCACCGCCACCCGGCGGCGCGCGCTGCTCGGCGGCGTCGTCGCCCTCGTCGTGCTCGCGGTCCTCGGGCTGCCGCTGCTGCTGCGGTCCGCCCCGGACGGCGCCCCGCCGCCGGCCGCCGACCCGCAGGCCCAGGCCCGCCTCGACGTCCCCCGCCGCGACGCCGGAGACCCGCTCGCCCTCGGGCGCCCCGACGCGCCCGTGGTGATGGCCGAGTGGGGCGACTTCCAGTGCCCCTTCTGCCGCCTCTACGCCACGACGACGGAACCGGAGCTCATCCGGCGCTACGTCGACGCCGGCCTGGTGCGGATCGAGTGGCACGACTTCGCCTACCTCGGTCCCGAGTCCGTCCTCGCCGCCCGCGCGGCCCGGGCCGCGGGTGCGCAGGGCCGCTTCTGGGACTTCCACACCGCGCTCTACCGCGACCAGCCGCCGGAGAACCGGGGCGACGTCACCGACGCGTCCCTCGAGGCCGTCGCGGGCCGGCTCGGGCTCGACGTCGACCGCTTCCGCCGCGACTACGCCGACCCCCGCACCGAGCAGGCCGTCCGCGCCGACCAGGCGCTCGGTGCCCGGCTCGGCGTCGGGGGCGTCCCCAGCTTCGTCGTCGGCGACCGGCTGATCTTCGGGGCGCAGCCCCTGCCGACCTTCACCGCGGCGCTCGACGACGCCCTCGCGCGCGCCCGCTGACGTGCTCGACATCGGCTACCTCGCGGCCTTCGCCGGCGGCGTCCTCGCGCTCGTGAGCCCGTGCAGCGCGCTGCTGCTGCCGTCGTTCCTCGCCTACGCGGTCGCGGGCCGCACCGAGCTCCTCGCCCGCACCGGGGTGTTCCTCGCCGGGCTGCTCGCCGTGCTCGTGCCCCTCGGCGCCGGATCGTCGGCGCTGGCCGGGCTGCTCACCGGGCACCGGGCCACGGTCGTCCTGGTCGCCGGGCTCGTCGTCATCGCGCTCGGCGTCGTCCAGATCCTCGGCGGCGGCTGGGCGCTCGCCCCGGCCGCGCGGGCCCAGCAGCGCTTCGCCACCCGCGGGACGTGGGTGGCGACGGCCGGGCTGGGCGCGGTCTACGGGCTCGCCGGGTTCTGCTCGGGGCCGATCCTCGGCGCCGTGCTCACCGTCGCCGCGGCGGGCGGCGAGCCGCTGCGCGGCGCGGCCCTGCTCGCCGTCTACGGCCTGGGCATGACCGTGCCGGCGTTCGTGCTCGCCGCGCTCTGGCAGCGGTTCGACCTGGGGCGGCGCCGCTGGCTGCGGGGCCGCGAGCTGCGGGTCGGGCCGCTGCGGCTGCACAGCACGTCGACGGTGTCGGGCCTGCTGTTCGTCGGCGTCGGCGTGCTCTTCCTCGTCGCGGACGGCACCGCGGGGCTGGTCGGCGCGGACCCGGCCACGGCGGCCCGCGCGGAGGACGCGGTGAGCGTCCTGGGGACCCGGGTGCCCGACGGCGTGCTGCTGGCGGTCCTCGCCCTCGCCGTCGTCGCCGTCACCGCCTGGCGGGTGCGCCGCGCCCACCGCTGACCGGCCCGAGCACGTGTTCGACGGCCTCGGGCAGGGTCGCGACGGCCGGCGCGACCGCCCGCAGGTCGGCCTCGTGGTGGGTGGAGTGCTCGGCCACCAGCACGCACGCGCTGCCCACCGCGGCGGTCGCCGCCGCGTCGTCGAGCGTGTCGCCGACGAGCACGACCCGGGCCGGGTCGAGGCCGAGCACCTCGAGGTGCGTCGCCAGCGCGGCCGCCTTGCTGCGCCCGTCGTGGTGGTGGTCGCCGTCGACGCGCGCGAACCAGTCGTGCAGCCCGCGCCGGCCCAGCGTCGCGTGCAGCTCGTCGTGGGCGAGCATGCTCAGCACCGACTGGCCCAGGCCTGCGTCCGCGAACCGCTCGAGGGCCTCGAGGGCGCCCGCGGCCAGCGGGAGCGCCGGTTCGGCACCGAGGTAGTGGGCACCGAACTCGGCGTTCATCCGCGCCCACTCGGCGTCGTCGACCTCGCGCCCGACGAGGTCGCCGTAGAACTCCCGCAGCGGGCGGCGGAACGTCGAGCGGTAGCGCTCGAGGTCGAGCGTGCCCTGCTCGCCGACCGCGACGAGCCCCGCGTTCGACGCCTCGACGACCAGGTGCACGTCGGCGAGCAGCGTCCCGTTCCAGTCCCAGACGACGTGGTCCACGCCGGACATCGTGCGCTACTGCTCCTGCAGGTGCTTGAGCAGCGCCTGGAGCGACCGGACCCGCGTGTGCCGCAGCACGTCCTGCGGGTCGTCGGACTCGGTCTGCTCCCGCCAGGCCTCGGTCTCGCCGTGGTCGGTGATCGCGAACCAGACCGTGCCCGGGGGCTGGTCGTCCTGCGGCTCGGGCCCCCCGGCGCCGCTGACGGCCAGGGTCAGGTCGGCGTCGAGCAGCTGGGCCGCCTTCTCGGACATCGCCCGCACCGCCGGCTCGGACACCACCGGGCCGTCGGGCACGCCGAGCGTGCCGTGCTTGGTCGTGCGGTCGTAGGCGACGACGCCGCCGCGGAACCACTCGCTCGAGCCCGGCGAGGCGGCCAGGTCGCTGCAGACCAGCCCGCCGGTCAGCGACTCGACGATCGCCAGCCGGTGGCCGCCCTGCGAGGCCACCTCCGAGATGGACTTGGCCAGCTGCTCCGGGTCCTGCTCCACGTGCACCCCTTCCGGCGCCCCACTGCGTCGTGACAGCGAGGCGTTGCCGATCGTGGGCGCAGGGAAACGCGGCGGGGAACGCTCAGGGACGGAAGCGGCGCAGCCGCAGGCTGTTGCCGACGACGAAGACGCTCGACAGCGCCATCGTCACCCCGGCGATCATGGGGTTGAGCAGCCCCGACACCGCCAGCGGCAGCGCCGCGACGTTGTAGGCGAACGCCCAGAACAGGTTGCCCCGGATCGTCGAGAGCGTGCGGCGGGCCAGGCGCAGGGCGTCGGGCACCGCGCGCAGGTCGTCGCGCACGAGCGTGACGTCGCCGGCCTCGATGGCCATCGCCGTGCCGGTGCCCATGGCCACGCCGAGGTCCGACTGCGCGAGCGCGGCCGCGTCGTTGACGCCGTCGCCGACCATCGCGACGGTCGCCCCGCCCTCCTGCAGCCGGCGGACCTCGTCGGCCTTCTCCGTGGGCAGCACCTCGGCGACGACGTCGCGCGGGTCGATCCCGACCTCGGCGGCGACGGCCTGCGCGGCGGCCGGGTTGTCGCCGGTGAGCAGCACCGGGCGCAGCCCGCGCGAGCGCATCTCGGCCACGGCGTCCGCCGAGCCCTCGCGCACGGTGTCGGCGACGGCGAGCACCGCGCGGGTGCGCAGCGCCCCGTCCGGGTCGGCACCGTCGGACCACGCCAGGAGCACCGTCGTCGCCCCGCGGCGCGCGGCGTCGTCGAGGGCCGCGTCCATGTCCGCCGGGACCGCCACGCCGTGCTCGTCGAACAGCCGCCGGCGCCCCGCGAGCACGCGGACCCCGTCGACCGTGCCGGTCACCCCGAGGCCGTCGAGGGCCGCGACGTCGGCGACGTCGGCCCGGCCCAGGGCCACCGGTACCGCGTCGCGGGCCGCGGCGGCGATCGCGCGGGCGACCGGGTGCTCGAGGCGGGCCTCGAGGGCACCGGCGCGGGCGAGCACCTCGTCGCGCCCGACCCCGCCGGTGGTGGTGAGGACGCGCAGCGTCATGCGGCCGGTCGTCACCGTGCCGGTCTTGTCCAGCACGATCGTGTCGACCCGACGCGTCGACTCGAGGACCTCGGGCCCGCGCAGGAGGATCCCGAGCTGGGCGCCGCGGCCGGTGGCGACGGCGAGCGCGGTCGGCGTCGCGAGGCCCAGTGCGCACGGGCACGCGACGACGAGCACCGCCATCCCGGCGGCGACCGCGAAGCCCCAGCCCTCGCCGGAGACGCCCCAGAACAGCAGGGTGAACAGCGCCACGAGCATCACCACGGGCACGAACCAGGTCGACACGCGGTCGGCGAGGCGCTGGATCGCGGTCTTGCCCTCCTGCGCGGACTGCACGCGCCGGGCCATGCGGGCCCACTGCGTGTCGCCGGCGGCACGGGTGGTCTCCACGACGACGCGGGCGATCTCGTTGCGGGTGCCGGCGAGCACCTCGGCGCCCGGCTCGACGTCGACCGGCGTCGACTCGCCGGTCATGGCGCCGGCGTCGATGCTCGAGCGGCCCTCGACGACCCGGCCGTCCACCGGGAATGTCTCGCCGGCCGCGACCGCGACGCGGTCGCCGGGCTGCACCCGGTCGACCGGCACCGGCAGCTCCCGGTCCGCGACGACCACGCGGGCCTCCGCCGCCGGCGGCGCCATCAGTGCCGCCGACACCCCGAGCGCCCGGCGCCGGCCGCGCCGCTCGATCCAGCGCCCGAGCAGGGCCGCGGTGGTGATCGCCGCGGCGGTCTCCAGGTAGATGGTCCGCGAGCCGTCGAACTGGTCGGGCTGGGGGATCAGGTAGATGCCGTGGCGCATGCCGCCCAGGCCGGCGCCGCCGAAGAACAGGGTCCACAGCGACCAGCCGAACGCCGCGAGCGTGCCGACGGAGACGAGCGTGTCCATCGTCGCGGACAGGTGGCGCAGGTGGCGGGCGGCCGCGCTGTGGAAGCGCCAGCCGCCCCAGATGACGACCGGCGCGGCGAGCACCAGGCAGAACCACTGCCAGTACCGGAACTGCCAGGCCGGGTTCATCGACACGGCGATGACCGGGATCGTCAGGGCGAGGCAGACCAGCGCGCGGTGGCGCAGCACGGAGAGCTCGGGGTCGGGCGCCTCCGCCGCGACCGCCGGCGGGGCGGGGCGCGGCCCGTCCTCGGGGGCGCTGCGCGGTGCGGGGACGGACGCCGACCCGGGCGGCACGAGGGGCGCGGCCGGGGTGGCGCCGAAGCCCAGCGCCGTCACCGCGGCCACCAGCTCGGCCGGGTCCTGCTCGGGCGGGTGGGTGACCCGCGCGCGGCCCGAGGCGTAGTTGACGCTCGCCTCGACGCCGGGCAGTCGTCCCAGCCGTCGCTGGATCCGCGCGGCGCACGTCCCGCACGTCATGCCGGTGACGGCCAGCTCCGTGGTCACCACCGCGCTGGTGGTGCCCCCGGCCGGTCCCGCCTGCTCCGCGACGTCGGTCGCCACGCCGCCACCTCCTGCTCGTCGATCGACGGCGCGACGCTAAGGGCGCGCCACGCGCGGGCGCCCGGAGCTGAGAGCTCCGGGCGCCCGGTCCGGCGACCGCCGCCCTCGGGCAGGATGAGCGGTCGGTACCACCCCCGGGAGGGTGGACGTTCTACCCCGAACGGGCCAACGGACCTTCTCAGCCGAGGCCGGCGGTCAGGCGTGAGCACGCGCCGTAACGGGACCCCGCCGCCCGGCGATGCTGCCGACGTCGGGAGACGTCAGTGGCCGGAGGAGCAGCAGTGGCGGTGCTCGTCGCGGTGGCGGTGATGGCCCTGGGCCTCGTCGTCGCCTGGGAGGTGCGGTACGTCGGCCTGTGGGCGCTCGTGCGGCTGCTCGACGCCGCCGAGGGCGTCGACGTCGCCGAGCGCCGGCACTACGCCGACTTCCGGCAGGTCGTCGTCTCCCGGGGCGTCGCCGCGCTGGACCTCGCGTGGGGCGCCGGGTCCGACGACCGCCCCCGTCTCACCGACCGCGCCGACTGGCAGCTGCGCAGCCCCTGACCGTCCTGCCCGACCGCGACGGTTCGGCGACCGGACCGGCCGGGTACGTCGCGGCCAGGCTGACAGGACGCCCGCGGGCCAGGGTCAGCTCAGGTCCCGTCGGTTCCCTCCACGAGCCGGCGGGACCGCCCTCACCATCCCCGGTGACACACTCCGGGCCGTCCCCGTCCGACGAGGAGGTCCCGTGGCGTGCCGCATCGGTGAGCTCGTGCTCGACTGCCGCGACCCCGAGCTGCTGGCCCGGTTCTGGTGCGAGGTCCTCGACTTCGTCGTGCTCGACCGCGAGGACGACGGCTCGGTGGAGATCGGGACGCGCGAGGGGTTCGGCGGTCCGCAGCCGACGATCATCCTGAGCCGCTGCGACGAGCCGGAGCCGGCCAAGCCGCGCCTGCACATCGACCTCAACGCCACCGACCGCGACCAGGACGCCGAGCTCGAGCGGCTCCTGGCGCTGGGTGCGCGGCCGGCCGACGTCGGGCAGACCGGGGACGAGCAGTGGCACGTCCTGGCCGACCCGGAGGGCAACGAGTTCTGCCTGCTCCGGGCGCGGCTGGACCCGATCTGAGGGCGGACTCAGGCGCGCTCGCGGAGGTGGCGGCCGAAGGAGCCACCGGTGAGGCGCGCGTCGCGGGCGACGCCCGCGAGCTCGACGACGTCCCGGTCGCGCAGCCACGCCGACAGGGACGGGAAGCCGACCGGGGGCGTGTCGAGGTCGTCGACGTCGGCGGTGTGCTCGAGCTCGGGCATGGGCCTCTCCCTGGACGGACATCGCGAGACCGGCCGTGCGCCGCGCGGGGGGATGCCGGGCGCGGCCTGCCCGCGAGGCTGTGGTGTCAGCGTCGGGACATGGCGTTCGCCAGGCGTCCACCAGCCTGACAGACGCTCCGGCTGACACCGGTGGGGGTGCGCTGACAGGATCACGTCGATGCCAGCCACACCCGATCTCGAGCGCCTCCGCCAGCTCCTGCACGCGCTGTCCTCGGACGACCGCGACGAGCGCCGCCCCTGGGCCGGCACGCTCGGCGACTGGTGGCGCGAGGGCGACCTCGACCCCGAGACCGCGACCACCGTCGGCACGGCCGTGACCTGGTGCGCCATGGTCGACGACGACGGCGGCGGCTCCCGGGCCCGGGTACTCGACTCCCTCGCCCTCCTCGCCGCCGACGGCCGCCTGCGGGAACCGGACCTCGACCGGCTCCTGCGCGGCGTCGACGCGCAGTGGGTGCCCGACAGCGAGCGGGACGCCACCGACACGCTGCGCACCGCGCTCGGCCGCAAGCCCGGCGGCCGCCGCGACCCCAAGGGCTACCTGTGGTCGCTCGTCGACCACCTCCACGCGCTGACCTCCCCCGATGCGGCGCGGCGCGAGGCCGCGGTGGGCCCGGCCGCCGCGGAGCCCGGCGTCAACCCGCCGGACGCCGAGGCGCTCGCCGTCGTGTCCGGGTGGGCGCAGGCCTGATCGGGTCCGGCACCGCTGCGCGGGTCGTCCGGACGACCATCCGCTCGCCCGGGCGCCGGAAGATGCTGAGCAGCTCGGCCGGCTCGTCGCCCGTACTGCCGAACCAGTGCGGCACGCTCGTGTCGAACTCGGCGATCTCCCCCGGACTCAGGACGAGGTCCTCGCCGTCCAGCAGCAGCCGCAGGCGCCCGGACAGCACGTAGAGCCACTCGTGGCCCTCGTGGCTGCGCAGCACGGCGTCGATCTTGGTGACCGGCACGACGATCTTCCACGCCTGCACGCCCCCGGGCTGCGCCGTGAGCGGGACGACGGTGCGGCCCTTGACCTGGCCGGGCTTCAGCCGGATCCGGGGGTCGCCCACCTCCGGTGCGCCGACGAGGTCGTCGAGCGGCACCCGATAGGTCAGCGAGAGCGCCAGCAACAGCTCGAGCGTCGGGCGCCGCTGCCCGTTCTCGAGGCGGGAGAGCGTGCTCTTCGAGATACCCGTGCGCGCCGACAGGTCGGCGAGCGTCGCGCCCCGCTGCGCGCGCAGCCGCTTGAGCCGGGGCGCCGCCCCCTCGAGCGCGGCGACGACCTCGGCGACGCCGGCCATGCCGTCCACGCCCCGCATCCCACTCGCCGATCCCGGGAACGGCAACGTCCGTTGGACGGTGGGCACGCGCCCCCCACCCTCGAGCGCATCCGTTCTCGAGGCCCGGGAGGGCGACATGACCGCGACCGTCTCCGCCGACACGCCCCGACGTCCCCGGGAGGCCCCGTGGCGGCGCACGTCCGTCACGGCCGGGGTGTTCTACCTGGCGACCTTCGTCTCGATCCCGGTGCTCGGGCTCTACGGGCCGGTGCACGAACCGGGCTACGTCACCGGCCCCGGTCCCGACACCGCCGTGGTCGTCGGTGGGCTGCTCGAGCTGGTGGTCGCGGTCGCGTGCATCGGCACCGCGGTCGCGCTGTTCCCGGTCGTGAAGCAGCAGAACGAGGGACTGGCGCTCGGCTTCGTGGCCTCCCGCACGGTCGAGGCCACCGTGATCGTCATCGGGGTGGTCGCCCTGTTCGCGGTGGTCGGGCTGCGCCGGGACCTCGCGGGCGGTCCCGCGGCGATCCCGACCGCGCGCGCCCTCGTCGCCGTGTACGACCAGACGTTCCTGCTCGGCCAGGGCCTCGCGCCGGTCGCCAACGCGCTCCTGCTCGGCACCCTGCTCTACCGCTCCCGCCTCGTCCCGCGCGCCATCCCGCTGCTGGGTCTCGTCGGGGCGCCGATCCTGCTGGCCTCGAAGGTGGCGACGATCGTCGGCCTCGACGGCCCGCTCTCGGCCTGGTCGGCCCTGGCCACCGTCCCGATCGCGGCGTGGGAGCTCTCGCTCGGCCTCTGGTTGGTCGTCCGCGGCGTCACGCCGCCGCGCCCCGGCCAGCACCTGACCCGGGGCGTCAGGGGGCGAGCGAGGCGCAGACCGCGAGGAAGGTCATGCCCTCGGGGCCCGCGCGGAGGTGGCGGACCGACTCCACCTCCACCCCGATGAACTGCCCCGGCGCGACGGCGGTCTCCTCGCCGTCGACCACCACCCAGCCGTGGCCGCCCGTGATCGCGTAGGCGTCCTCGGCGCCGTCGTCCCGGTGGTCGTGGGCGACGGTCTCCTCCCCCGCGGGCAGCTCGATCTGGTACAGCCCGAAGGCGGAGATCCCGATCGCCTCGCCGACGCGCTTCTCGAACGGGCTAGCGGCGGGATGCGGCCCGCGGCCGACGGTGAGGTCGCCTTGATCGACGATCCGGAACGGCACCGGGCCACGCTACGGTCCCCGCGGTCGTGCCGCAGCCGCGCCGGGAGAGCAGGATGCGGCGGCATGACGGTGGTACTGGTGCACGGCAATCCGGAGAGCGCGGCGCTGTGGGACCCGCTCGTCGCCGAGCTGGCCCGAGCGGGCGTCGACGACGTCGTCCGGCTCTCCCCGCCCGGCTTCGGCGCCCCGCTGCCGGCCGGCTTCCCCGCGACCGTCACGGCCTACCGCGACTGGCTGATCGCCGAGCTCGAGCGCATCGACCGGCCCGTCGACCTCCTGGGGCACGACTGGGGCGGCGGGCACGTCGTCACCGCCGTCATGGCGCGCCCGGAGCTGGTGCGCAGCTGGGCCAGCGACGCGCTGAGCCTGTTCGAGCCGGACTACGTGTGGCACGACCTCGCGCAGACCTGGCAGACGCCGGGGGACGGCGAGGCCCAGCTCGAGCAGATGCTCGGCGGGACCGTCGAGCAGCGGGCCGCGCAGATGGAGGGCTTCGGCATCGGGCACGCCGAGGCCCTGCAGATCGCGGGCGTGCAGGGCGAGGAGATGAGGACCGCGATCCTCGCGCTCTACCGCTCCGCCGCCCAGCCCGCCATGGCCGAGCTCGGGGCGGGGCTGCCGACGCTGGCGAGCCGCCCCGGTCTCGGGATCGTGGCCACGGCCGACCCCTTCGGCGGTTCCGAGGAGCTCCGCCGCCGGGCGGCCGAGCGCGCGGGCGCCGACGTCACGGTGCTCGACGGCCTCGGCCACTGGTGGATGGCCGAGGACCCGGCCCGCGCGGCACGCGTGCTCGTCGCCTTCTGGCGCGCCCGGGCCTGGAGCGCCTGAGCGGGCACCCCGTCAGCCGGGCAGGACCTCCGGCAGCCCGAACACCCCGACCAGCGCCGGGTCGTGGAACTTCACCACCCGGGCGAGGCCGGTCGCGGTCGGGGCCAGCACCACCACACCGTCGGCGCGCAGCACCCCGCCGGCGTCGCGGCGGTGGACAGTCGCGGCCGGCTGGCCGTTGGCGACGGTCGGGGTCATCCGCCAGTCACCCGGGGCCCCGAGCACGTAGGTGTCCAGCACGTGGAGGCACGTCGTCCGCCCGGCCTGCCAGTCGCGGAACGGCGTCGCCTCCAGCGTCGCGTCGGTGCGGAGGACCTCCTCGAGCAGGCGGGCGTCGGCGTGCTCGAAGGCCGCGACGTAGCCCTCGAGCAGGGCCCGGGCCCGCGGGTCGGACGGCTCGAGCAGATCCTCCGGGCTCGGCGCCAGCTCCTCCCACCGGGCTCGGGCCCGTTGGAGGCCGCTCTTGATCGCCGCCGTGCTCGCGCCGAGCACCGCCGCGGTCTCGGGCGCGGAGAAGGCCAGGACCTCCCGCAGCAGGAAGATCGCGCGCTGGCGTGCGGGCAGGTGCTGGAGGCTCGCGATGAGCGCCAGACGCAGCGATTCGCGCCCGACCACCGTCGCCGCCGGGTCGTCGTCGGGCGGGGTGATCCAGGCGTCCGGCAACGGCCCGAGCCAGGCGACCTCGCCCGGGGCCACCACGCGGGGCGGACGGTCCGGGTCCGGCTGGGGACCGGCCAGCCCCGAGGGGAGCAGCCGCCGCTGCCGGGACCGCAACGCCGTCAGGCAGACGTTGGTCGCGATCGTGTAGAGCCAGGTGCGCGTCGACGCCCGGCCCTCGAACCCGGCGTACGCGCGCCACGCCCGCAGGTAGGTCTCCTGGACGTGGTCCTCGGCGTCGTGCGCGGAGCCCGTCAGGCGGTAGCAGTGGGCCAGCAGCTCGCGACGGAACCGCTCGGTGTCGGCGGCGAAGCGGTCCTGCTCCGGGGTCGCGCGCACCCCCGGGAGGATAGGGCCGGGCCCGCGGGACGACGCGACGGTCACGGCACGAGCGCCAGCTTCCCGACGGTGGCCCTGGCCTCCAGCTCCGTGAGCGCCTTGCGGCCGTCGGCCAGCGCGTGGACGCCGGGCGCGCCGGGCCGGACGACCCCGGCCCGCACGAGCCCGAGCACCCGCCCCACCACCTCGCCGAAGAGCGGCGGCGCGGCCTGCGCGAGGACGCCGAGGTTGAGGCCGACGACCTGGACCTGGTGGCGGTAGACCAGCTCCCACGCGCTGATCGACGCGTCCCCGCCCACCACGCCGACCACGACCACCCGCCCGGTGACGCGACGGGTCGCCGCCAGGCTGGCCTCGAGGGTGCCCCCGACCGACTCCAGCACGAGGTCGACCCCGTCGCCGGCCAGCCGCAGCACCTGGTCGGCGAGGTCCGCGGCGTGGGAGTCGACGACGTGGTCGGCGCCGAGGGCCCGGACGACGTCGTGCTTGGCGCGCGCGGCCGCGGCGATCACCGTGGCGCCGTGGTGCTCGGCCAGGGTCACCGCGGCCTGGCCGGTCGCGCCCGCCGCGGCGTGGACCAGGACGGTCTGCCCGGCACGCACGTGCCCCAGGGTCTCGAGCGCCGCGACCGCGGTCGGCCAGTTGACGACCAGTCCCAGGGCCTGGGCGTCGGTCCACCCGGCCGGGACGGGGAGCGCCCCGGCGGCCGGCAGCACCATGTACTCGGCGAAGGCGCCGCCCCCGATGCCGACCCCGACGACGTGGGCGCCCAGGGGCGGCTCGACGACGCCGTCGCCGGCGGCCACGACCTCACCGGCGCCCTCGATCCCGGCCACGTAGGGCGGCTGCGGGCCGTGCGCGAAGGTCCCGCGTGCCTGCTGGAGGTCGACGACGTTCACGCCCGCGGCCGCCACCCGGATCAGCACCTCGCCGGGCCCGGGGCGGGGCACCGGCGCTTCGGTGACCAGGTGCAGGTCGTCCGGCCCGTGGTGGGACGTCTGTCGCAGGGCACGCATGGTGGGCGGGACGCTCACGGCTCACTCTCCTCGGGTGGCCCGGGTGCCGCCCCTGGGCGAGGAGCACCGGTGACGTGGAGACCACCGCCGGGGCCGGAAGGAATCGGTCGCGGCGCGACGGTGCAGCGGCGGGATCAGTCGACTGTCAGCGCGCCGCGCACGTGGTCGAGGAGCTCGTCGAGCATCGCGGCCTGGGCCGGTGTGAGCCCCAGCGCGGCCGGCCTGTTGAACGCGCGCACCGGGGGCCACGCCCGTGCCAGCACCTCACGTCCCCGATCGGTGAGGACGATCCCGACGCGCCGCCCCCGCCCGCCCGGGCCGCCGCGGGCGACGAGACCCTGCTCGAGCAGGGAACCGAGGAGCACACCGAGGCTCTGCGGGCGCACCAGGACCCGGCGGGCCAGCTCGGCCTGCGTCAGGGTCCCGCCGTCCTCGTCGAGACGCTCGAGCTCGAGGAGGACGGCGAACTGCGTGGGCGTGAGGTCCATCGCGGCGAACAGCTCGGCGAACCGCAGCCCGACGACGTGGGCGGTCTGCACGAGGTTCTGCGCGGTCAGCGCCTCCGCCGTCATGGGCGTACATTATCAGTTGACTGATGTCGCCGCCGGAGAGGTGCACGATGAGCAGCAGCAACGTCCTCGTCCTCGGGGCGGGCGGCGGCAGCGGCCGCGAGGTCGTCGAGGCGGCCCTGCGGGCCGGGCACCGTGTCACCGCCGCGGTGCGCGATCCCGAGAAGTTCCGCGCGCTGGGCGTCGGCGACACGACCACTCCGGGCGTCCTGACCGTCGCGCGCGTCGACGTCCGCGACGAGGACTCCCTCGTGCCGGCCGTGCAGGGCCAGGACGTCGTGGTGTTCGCGGCCGGCCCGCCGGGCCGGCGGGCGGACCGGCTCTACTCCGAGGGCGCGCGGGCCACCCTGGCCGCGATGCGCCGTGGCGGGGTCGACCGGTTCATCGGCATCACCTCGGCCGGCGTGCGCGACGACGACCCCGAGCTCGCGCTCTGGTACCGCGTGCTGGTGCGGCCCCTGCTCCGCGAGCTCTACGGCGACATGCGCCTTCTGGAGCAGATCGTGCGGGACGGAGACGTCGACTGGACCTTCGTCCGGCCCGTCCTGCTCCTCGACCGGGAGCCCGTCGGCACGTACCGCGTGCTCGACGGGGCGACCCCCGCGCGGGGTCGCACGATCACGCGGGCCGATCTCGCGCGGTTCGTCGTCGAGGAGATCGATCAGCGGCGGTGGTCGCGGCGCGCACCCACCCTCGCGCGGTGAGCTCCCGCGCCGTCGCGGGCGTGGGGCATGATCGCGGGGCCGTCGCCCGTCGGGCGGCGACACGGGGGGTGGGCGTGGAGGTCCTCGGGACGGGCGGACGTCGGTGGCGCGCCGGCCGGGAGAGCGTCCTGCGCACGCGGGCGACCCTGCTGCTCCTCGCCGCGTACGTCGTGCTCGTCGCCGTGCTCGCGCCCTTCCACCCGCCGGAGGAGTTCGACGTCCCCCGGGGCGCCTGGCCCGACGACCTGGTCCTCCTGGGGACGGCCGTCCTCGGCGGCGTCGTCGTGGCCGCCGCCGCCGTGCGGGCCCTCCGTCTCGTCACCGCGATCACGCTGTTCGACGACGGCAGCGTCCTGCTCGCGGCGCCCCTGCGGTCGGTGACGACCCACGTCACGACCCTGCGCCGGCTGCAGCGCGTGCGCCTGGTCGCCGACGAGCTCGTCACCGGCGACACGACCGTACGGCTCGCCGGCGGGATGCTGCGCCCCGAGCTGATCGAGGCCCTCACCGCGGTGCGCCCCGGGCTGGAGGTCACGGCAGCGGTGGCGGTGGCCCACCCCCTCCGACCATCGGCCGACGACGAGCCCGACCCCCCGCCCGAGGACCGTGCCGACGACCGGCCCCGCCCGCCCGGCGCCGTCCGGGCGGCACCCGTGCGCAGCACCCTGGCGCGCCGGGCCTCCACGCGCTCGGGAGAAGGCTGGGGCCCGCCCGAGCGGCGGGGTCCCGCACGGCGCGGAACGCCCCGGTCGGGCCGGTGGACGACGCCGGGCTGGTGGACCCCGACCTTCGTGGCGCTCTTCCTCGCCATTGCCGCGTGGTGCATCGCGGTGCCCGTGGGCCTGGTCCTGACCGTGCCGGGCGAGGCAGTCATCACGGCGTTCGGCCTCGTCGCCCTCGGCGGCGCCTGGGGCATCTACCCGTTGATCACGCTGCGGTGGGCGTTCCTGGCGACGTCGGTCGACCTCGCCCGTGACGGGACCCTCGTCGTGTCCGCACCCGCGGCGACCCGCACCATGCCGGTCACCGACGTGTGGGTCGTCCGGGCGCGGACCCACGTCGCCCGCAACGGCCGGCGACGTCCCCCGGTCTTCCTCCTCGAGACCGCCACCGGGGTACTGCTCCTGCCCAACCGGCTGGTCGACCACGACCTGCTCGACGTCCTGGCCGCCGCCAACCCGCTCATGCTCGTCCCCCGTCGGGAGACCTGAGCTCCCGCTCCGGCGACGGGCCGGCGAAGAGCAGCCGCGTCGCCCGCCCGAGGACCTCGGCCCGCGAGCCGCGCGGGTGCTCCACGGCGATCAGGCCGGCGGCGATGGCCGCCGAGAACGCCAGGAGGCAGCGCGCCTCCAGCTCGTCGGGGTCGGGGAAGCGCTCGCGGAACTGGGAGCGCAGGTACTCCATGCGCTGGTCGTCCACCCGCTGCAGGCGCTCGGCCACCGCCGGCTCGCGCCGGGCCCAGTCGCGCACCGCGAGGTCGACCGGGAGCAGCTCGGGCGCGAAGGTGAGCTCGGCGGCCCGCCGGCTGCGGGTCACCGCGTCGCCGCCCTCGCACTCGACCTGCTCGAGGGTGTCGGCGATCGTGCGCTGCTCCCAGAGGTCGAGGACCTCGGTCAGGAGCGCGGCCCGGTCGGCGAAGAAGCCGTAGAAGCCGCCCTTGGTGACGCCGAGGGTCCGCGCCAGCGACTCCACCCGCACGGCGTCGGGGCCGCCGACCCCGAGCGCCTGCAGTCCGGCCTCCACCCAGGCCCGACGCGGTGTCCGTGCCGTCGCCACACCCACCTCCGCCCGAGCTCTTGTACGCCACCGTATACCAGCGCTACCTTCTATACGGTCGCGAATAAAAGGAGTCCCCGATGACACGTCCCGCCATCGCCGCCAGCCAGGGCGTCGACGCCGTGCCGGCGTCGGCCCTGGGCCTGACCGACCTGCCGCGCATCGACTACGTCGACCATTTCGCGGTGCCCACCACCATCGACGCCGACCCGGAGCGGTGGGCGCGGGCGATGTTCGGCGACGAGCCCGATCTCGGCGAACGCGTCATCTGGAGCGTCCTGCTCGGTCTCGAGCTCGCGACGGGACGGTCGCCGGCGACCGTCGCGGGCTGGCGCATCACCGGCCGAGGTGAGGGCTGGGTCCGCCTCGCGGCCGCGGGGCCGCTGTTCGGCGGGAACCTCGTCGTGCGGAGCCCACGAGGCGAGGCGTCGCTGACCACCCTGCTGCACTACCGGCGGCCTCCGGCGTCGCTGGTCTGGCCGCCGCTGTCGGCCATGCACCGGATGCTGGTCCCCGGCGTGCTCGAGCGCGCGGAGCGGCGGCTCGTCGCGGCCGCCGGGAGCGCCGATGCGGTCCCGTGAGCCCGACGGGCTGACCCCGGTCCAGGAGTCGCTGTTCCTCACCCTGCACCTGCGGGCGCTCGACGCCCGGTCCGCCGACCCTATCCTCGGCGACACGGCGTCGGCCGATCTCGCCGACGCGCTCGACCACGACTTCTCCCCGCAACGCACGCAGCGCAGCGTCGTGCTCGACCTCGCGACCCGCACGAAGGTGCTCGACGACCTCGTCCGGCGCTTCACGGCCCGCCGGCCCGACGCCGTCGTCGTCGACCTCGGCTGCGGGCTCGACACCCGCGTCCTGCGGTGCGCCCCGCCCCCCGGCGTCGACTGGTACGACGTCGACTTCCCGGTGGTCACCGCCCTGCGCGACCGCTACCTGCCCGGCGTCTCGCACGCCGTCGGTGCCGACCTCACCGACCGCGGATGGTTCGAGGTCCTGCCCGCGGACCGGCCCACGATGCTCGTCGCGGACGGCCTCGTGGCCTTCCTGCGCGACGACGATCTCCACGGACTGCTCCGCGGCCTGACCGGCCACCTCGCGGGCGGCGAGTTCGCCACGAACGCGTACAGCCCGTTCGCGATGTGGGCCAGCCGGTACACCGCCGCCTTCCGGGCGATCGGCCTCACCGCGGCCTCGACCGGCTTCCTCGACCCGCACGAGCCCGAGCGCTGGGACGCCGGCCTGACGCTGGTCGAGGAACTGCTCCTGGCCCGGTCGCCCGAGATCGCGCGCTATCCCCCGCTGCTGCGCGCGTTCACCCTGCTCTGCGCCCGCAGCACCCGCGTCTCGCGAGAGGGGAACCGTGTCCTCCGCTACCGGTTCTGACGCCGCGCGGGCGGTGCCGTCGTGACCCCCGTCGCCGACCCGGTCTGGCCCGTGGTCGTGCTGGCGGTCATCCAGGTCGTCGACGGGCTGCTGTGTCGGGAGCCGATCCGGCCGATCGCGCAGTGCTCCGACGACGTCGCCTTTCCCCGCCGGCTGTGGTGGCTCGCGCCGACGGCCAAGTTCGCCGCGGCGGCCGGGCTGGTCGCGGGCATCTGGGTGCCCTACGTCGGGGCGGCGGCCGGCGCCGGCCTCGTCCTCTACTTCCTGCGGGCCGTCGGCGCGCACGTCCGTGTACGTGACTTCGGGCGCAACCTCTTCCTCAACGCCACGGGGATGCTGGCGATCTGCGTCGCCGTGACGACCGTCGCGTTCCTCGTCTGAGGCCGGCGCACCGGCCCGTGTCACAGCCCGCGCCGGCTGCGGCGTCCCTCCCGCAGACCGCCTCGAACCCAGGAGCGACATGACCGAGAAGACCGAGATCGTCGTCATCGGTGGTGGCTACGCCGGCGTGATGGCGGCGAACCGCCTCACCGGCCGGGCCGACGCCGTCGTCACGTTGATCAACCCGCGGCCGCGGTTCGTGGAGCGGATCCGGCGGCACCAGCACCTGACCGGCTCCCACGACGCCGCCGTGGACTTCCGCACGCTGCTCGCCCGCCCCGTGCGGCTCACCGTCGACACCGTCACCGCCATCGACCGCGCGGATCGGCGGCTCACCCTCGCATCCGGCGCCACCGTCCGCTACGACCACCTCGTCTACGCCGTCGGGAGCGGCAGCGCGGCGCCCACCGCCCCCGGCGCGGCCGAGCACGCGTACCCGCTGGCCGAGCTCGACCAGGTCGAGCGGCTGCGCCCGGTCCTCGACGCGGCCCCGCCCTCGGGTCCGCTCACCGTCGTCGGTGCCGGCCCGACGGGCATCGAGGTCGCCGCCGAACTGGCGTGACGCCGGGGCGTCACGCTGGTCTGTGGCGGGGAGCTCGGGCCCTACCTCCACCCGGCGGCGCGTCGCGCGACCGCCCGACGGCTGGCCCGCCTCGGCGTCAGCGTCCTCGACGGGCCGGGGTCCGTGGTGACCACCGTGACGCGGCGATCGGTCGGTCCTGCCGACGGCTGCGAGCTGCCGAGCACCGTCACGATCTGGACCGCAGGCTTCGGCGTCCCCGACCTGGCCCGCCGCTGCGGACTCACCACCGACGCGGCCGGCCGCCTGCTCACCGACGAGACCCTCACCAGCGTCGACGACGCCCGCATCGTCGCGGCCGGGGACGCGGCCGCGCCGTCGGACCTGCCGTACCGGATGAGCTGCCAGGCCGCGACGCAGCTCGGCCCCCAGGCCGCCGAGACCGTCCTCGCCCGCCTCGAGGGCCGCGCCCCCGCGCCGGTCCGGGTCGGCTTCGTCGCCCAGTGCCTCAGTCTCGGCCGACGCGACGGGGTCTTCCAGTCGGCGCACCGCGACGACACCGCCGCCCGCTTCCACCTCGCCGGCCGCACCGGTGCCGTGGTCAAGGAGCTCATCTGCCGCAGCACCGTCTGGAGCCTGCGGCAGGAGGCGCGGAAGCCCTGCGCCCACCGCTGGTGGCTCGCGGACGGGACGCGCCGTCAGGCGCTCGAGACCCGCGGCGACCCGGCACGACGATGACCTCCGGCACGGGTCGGTGGTCTCACTCGTCGGTCGCGGTGGAGTCCCCCGAGCTGTCGGTCGTGTAGCCCGAGGTGCCGTCGTTGCCGGCCGAGCCGGTCAGGCCGGAGTCGTTGAACTCGTTGGTACCGCCCGGTCCACCGCGACCGGCTTCGGGTTCCCGGCCGTCGTCCCCGGGCGGCGGGCTGGTCGCGTCACCACCGTCACCACCGTCGCCGGGACGGAACTCGTCACCCGCGGTGTGCGTGCTTCCGCCGTACCCCCCGTCGCCGCCGACCGCGCCCTGCTCGGGGCTCGTGCTGGGCTGGTCGGTCCGCGCATCGCCTCCGTCACCGCCGTGACCACCGACGGCCGCGGCCACGGCGCCGTCGAAGGTCTGTCCCGAGCCGCCGGCTCCGCCATTCCCGGCCCTCGCCGTGGTGGGCGCGGTCGCGTCGCCGCCACGGCCGCCGTCACCTGTCTGCAGGGTGCTCCCGACCGAGCCGGCGCCGAACACGTAGGCCGTGCCCCCGCTGCTGCCGCTGCCGCCGTAGGCGCCGCCAGCGGTGTTGACCGCGTTGCCGCCGTCGGCGCCGGGACCACCGATCGCCGAGGAGTGGGAGCCGGTGACCGACGCGCCGCCGCCCCACCCGGCGGAACCCGCCGTGACGTACATCGACGAGTTCGGCGAGTCGGTGCCGATGACGTCGGCGCCGCGGCCGCCTCGGCCGCCGACAGCGACACCGTTGTCCCCGGTGGCGTAGGCGTAGCCGCCCCGACCGCCCGGAGCCCCGAACCACTGGCCGGCGCTGTACAGGCCGTCGCCGGCCGCACCTCCGCGAGCGATCGGGTTGCTGCCGACGGCCTCTCCCGTTCCGCCGTCCCCTCCCTGACGCGTGCCGTCGGCGCCGACGCCGCCGGTGGCCGCCGCGTGACCGACGGTGCCGGCGGACGGGGAGCAGGCCGGGTCCGCACAGGAAGCAGTACCGGCGGCACCGGCAGCGCCGCCCACCGCGCGAGCGGATCCGCCGTCTCCGCCCCAGGTGCCCAGGAGATTGCCGTCCTGGTCGTATCCGTCGACGGCGACTCCGTTGCCGCCCGTCGCCGTGGCGGTGCCGCCGTCGCCACCATTGCCGACGTTGGTGCAGGTCCCGGAACACGTGCCCTGTCCGCCGTTGCCGCCGGCCCCGCCGCTCGCGGTAGCCGGTCGTGCGTGGCGGTCGAAGAAGTCCGCAGCGGTGCCGTTCACCCCGACGAGGGCGACGTCGCCTCCGGCGCCTCCGTTGGCGATGTTGGTGCACTCGCCGGAGCAGTAGCCGTAGCCGCCGTTGCCGCCACGGCCTCCGGTCACGGCCGTCCCGTATCCGTACACATCGAGGCCCGGAGTGCCGGAGCCACCCCTCCCACCGGTGGCCACGTTGGTGCAGGTGCCGATGCAGTAGCCGATCCCGCCGTCCTCCCCGTTCCCGCTGCCGACGCCCTCCGCCCCGACCGCGACGTCGATGCACGTCCCGGAACAGAACTCGATGTTCTCGCCCGAGGCGTCCTTGGCGCGCATGAAGCCGTCGCCGTAGGTGATGACGTAGTCGTCCGGGTCAAACGACGCCGACCGCTCGTCGAAGCCGGCGTTCCTGATCTCGGCGGTGAACGCCTCGAGCCGCTCCTGCTCGGTCGGGCCGGTCGGGTCGGTCGGGTCGGTCGGGTCGGTCGGGTCCGTCGGGTCCGTCGGGTCCGTCGGGTCCGTCGGGTCCGTCGGGTCGGTCGGGTCGGTCGGATCGACCGGGTCGACCGGGTCCGTCGGGTCGGTCGGGTGGCCCGGCTGGTGCGGACCTCCGGGCGCCGGATGCCCCGGGTCCGCCTCACCGGCGTGCCCACTGCCCGACGTCCCCGCGGGGACGACGGACGGGCCCGCCCACCCCGAGGCCTCCGACGACGGCCGCCCCTCCTGCTCCCCGTCGGCCTCCCCGCAGAGGGCCTCGACGCGGGACGGCGCCGCGGTGGCGTGCACGGTGCCCTCGGCGTCGACCGCGACCGTCTCCGGCGCGAACCGCAGCGGGAGGGTGTGGGTCGCGGCCCAGCCGTCGTCGGTGCGGGCGATGGTGGTGACCGAGCGGCCGAGCTGGTCGGCGCTGTAGACGTTGCCGGTGCGCGGGTCGAACGTCACCGACACCGGGCCGGCACCGGTGGCGACGGTCGCGATCTGCGTGTGGCCCCCGCCGGGGCGCGGGGCGAACACCAGCACCCGGTTGCCGCACGGGTCGACCTGGAACACCGTGCCGGTCGCCGGGTCCACCGCCACCCCGGTCGGCAGCACCGACCCCGCACCCGGACCAGGTGCGGACGCCGTCAACGCCCACGCCGGCAACGTGGGCAACGGCCCGTCGGGCGCCGCGACGGCGCTCGGAGCCGCACCCGCGAACAGCACGGCCGACGCGGCGACGGCCACCGCGCCGGCGCCCCACCGGCGGGTGCGGTACGAACGCGTCGCGCGCGCGGTCCGACGGCCTGCGGTCATGGTGGTCCCCCTCGCCCGGACGCGGCCGCCGACCGGGACACCGTGTCCCGCCCCCGATCGGCTCACCGAGAGCGCCCGCGTATTACCTTGTCTTTCGGGTCGGATGGCCTAGTCGTTACGTTGGGCACACCGATCGCTCCGCGTCCGGCTCACTCGATCACCCGTTGAGCCCAATGGCCGCTCGCAGCGAACACCCAGTGAGACGTCGACTTCCCGAGCCGCCAGGGGCTCAGACGGCGACGGCGTCGTCCGCAGGCGACGGCCCCTCCCCGTCGAGGGAGATCACCGACAGCGTGCCGTCCTCGGCGAACGAGACCAGGTAGAAGCTGTGGCCGTCAGGGCTGAGCCGTGCGTCGGAGAGGTACTCGCCTCCGCCCCCCGGGATGACGGTGACGCGGTCGTCCGCGGTGCTGACGAAGGTGATGCCGCCGACCCCGTCGACGGAGCTGACGGTGTACACGAACCGCCCGTCCGGGGTCAGGCTCGCCTCCGACAGGCCTGGGACGGTCGCGACCACGGTGTCGTCCGCCGTGTCGATCACCGACACCGTGCCGCCCAGGTAGTTGGTGACGTAGACGCGACGACCGTCGGGGCTGATGATCGGGCTGTAGGGGCGGTCGCCGACGGTGATCGTCGTCGTCTCCCCGGTCGCCGTGTCGAGGGCCGTCACGATGCCCGGTGTACCGGGCTCGCCGTTGACGTGGACGACGTAGGCGCGCGAGCCGTCCGGCGTGAGGACCAGGTCGAAGGCCCGAGGGGCGACGGCGAAGGTGGTGGTCACGGCGTCGTTCGCCACGTCGACCACGGTCACCCTCCCGTCGTAGCTCACCAGGTAGGCGCGGCTGCCGTCCGGGCTGAACACCACCTCGCGGTCGACCGGTCCGGTCGGGAGGACCACGACGCTCCGGTCCGCGGTGCGGATCACCGTGAGGGTCTCCAGCTCCTCGTTGCCGCTCCGCACGTAGGCGCGGCTCCCGTCGGGGCTGAGGACGACGTCGGTGGGCTGGTCGACCTCGATCGGGTCGCCGAGGGTGTCGGTCGCCGTGTCGAGGATCCGGACCGTGCCGCCCGCGTAGTCGAGGAGATAGATCTGACGACCGTCCGGGCTGGTGGGTGGGGAGAAGAAGAACGTGAACGCGGCGTTCGCGCCCACGTCCAGGACGGGCCCGATGGTGTCGTCGTCCGTGTGGATCACGGTGATCGTCCCGGAGACGTCGTTCGGGACGTAGGCCCTGGTGCCGTCGGCGCTGAAGACGACCTGCGAGGCGCCGTAGCCGGCCGGGAACGTGTCGAGCACCGAGCCGGCTGCGGCGTCGATGATGACGAGCGACCCCGTCTCGCCGTCGACGGCGTACCCGCGACGTCCGTCCGGGCTGAAGACCACGCCGTTGAAGAAGCCGCCCTCGGCGAGGGGAAGGGCCGAGAGGTCCGCGGTGTCGATGGCCGTCAGCGTCAGGGTGTCCGGCTGGTCGCCCCCGAGCACGCGGGCCGTGACGTAGAGATGGCGCCCGTCCGGCGCGACCCGCAGCCCCTGGCCGTAGTCCCCGATGTCCACGGAGCCGAGGACGGCGCCCGTCGCGGCGTCGGCGACGGTGACCAGGCCGCTCTGGTCGAGCACGTAGGCCCGGCCGCCGTCCGGACTGAAGACCACCTCGCTGAAGTAGGCGTCGAGGACGACCACGGACCGGCTCCCGTCGGTCGTGTCCGCGATGGTCACGGTCCGGTCGTCGTTGCTCGGCACGGCGACGTACCGGCCGTCCGGGCTCGCCACGGTGGAGCCGGGGTAGGTGCCCACCCCGACGCTGCTGGTGACGGTCGGGGGCGTGCTCGGACTGGCCGGGGCGAGGGGCACCGTCACCGTGAGCTCGTCGCCCGGGGCCACCCGCGCCGCGATCCTCGCCGTCGCTCCCGAGGAGGCCCGCACCGTGAAGGTGTCGACGTCGGCACCCGGGGTCCCGGCGGCGTAGGCCTGTCCCGCGGCGCTGGGGACGTAGACGTAGGTCCCGTCGGGCCTGATCATCACGCGCCCGAAGCGCGGCGGCGTCGCGACGGTGTACGTGATCGGCGCGCCGTCCGGACCGGTGGTCGGGAGGGTTCCGCGGACGACGCCGGTGGCCGCGTCCGGTGTGCCCACCGTGACGTCGCCCGGGATCGGGGGGACGCCCGTGCCGGTGACGGTGACATCCACGGTGACGTCGATGGTGTGCGCGCCGAAGAGCCGCTGGGCCAGCGCCGGGTGGGAGCGGGCGAGGACCTGGCGGGCGAGGGCGGTGAACCCGCCCAGCCCGGGCGCGGCCGGGTCGTTGTCCCGGACGGTGATGACGAACGAGTCCTGACCGCCGGACGCGGCCGTGGCCGCGTTCGGGATGTAGGTGTAGGTGCCGTCCGGCCGGAGGTCGACGTCGCCGTTCCGCGGCGGGGTGGTGAGGGTGTAGGTCAGGTGGTCGCGGTCCGGGTCGCTGGCGTGCAGGTCGCCGACGATCTCCCCGGTGCTGGTCGGCGGAGCCTGCGTGGGGCTGGCAGTGGGGCTCTGGTTGACCAGCGGGTTCTCCCCGCGACGGAAGAACGCCCACTGTGCGATCAGGAGCGCGCCGGCCGGCACGGCCGGTCCCGAGGGGGCGTGCGCGGCGTGGGGCGTCAGACCGGCCAGCGCGAGCGCGATCCGGGTCAGCACGTTCTGGGTGGCGCCGTGCGTGACGGGCGCGGTCCGTGCGCTCGGGGCGATCGGCCCGGCGGCGGTCGACGGGCTCGCCGTGGCCTGTCCGAGGGTCGCGCTCGCGGTCGTCGGGGTCGTGGCGTCGCGTTCGGGGACCCGGGCGGTGTCGTCGGGGGTCTCCGTGGGCCCGCCGACCACCGGCTGCGCAGCGTCCGTGGTCGGGGCAACGGGCTCGGTGAGCTCGGTGGGCTCCTCGGCGTCTCCGGGCTCCGTCTCCGTCGGCGTCTGCGGGGGCGTGGTGTCGCCGGAGTCGCCGTGCTCGTCGTTCCCCGCGTCGCGACCGTCGGCGCCCTCGCCCTCGGCGGGACCGCTCGGTCCGGGGTCACTCGCGTCGCTGCTGCCGGCGTCGGTGGCGCTCGTGCCGGCATCGTTGTCGATGACGTCGGCGGGGTCGTCCTCCGTACCCGTGACCGCCACCGTGCGGACGACCATCTCGACCGACGGGGACCCGGTCGTCGCCTGCCCGCCCTGGAGCAGGATGCCGGCGCCGAGGGCGGCCGCCAGGGTGGTCTGCGCCGTCCGGGACGTCACGGCCACCCGGGCCGCACGCTTCGCCGCGACCCGGGCCGACCTGCGGGCCCGCGCCGCCACTGCGGCCCGGCTGGTGTTCCTGTCCCCGACAGCTTTCTTCACGTGTTCCCCCCGATACAGCAATGCCTTGCTTGTCTCTCTCAGCATCGCTACTCGAGGTGGCAGTGTTGCCCGAATGGGTGAGCCGATCAGGTGAACCAAGAAGAATTCGGAACCAAAGAACTACTCACGGCTCACGGTGGATCACCCACCGTCGGCGCTGGAGTCGAGCGGCTGGACGTCCGGGCTCGCGTACTCCCGCATGAGGTCGAGGACCACCGCCTGGCGCTCGTCCTCGAGCCGGGGGACCGCGTGGGGTGCGTCGGGGGCCTCGTCGCCGCGGGCGGCCGGGAGGTCGGCACCCTCGGCGTCGGAGACGTGCGCCATCGACCAGCGCCCGAACACCCGGTGGTCGACGGTGTCGGCGTCGAGCAGGACGACGTCCTCGTGGCGAGGGTCGGCGGCGATCCTCGCGTAGAGCTCGCGCACCGTCGCCTCGTCACCCTCGAGCACCTGGACGAACGTGTCCTCCCAGACCAGGAGAGCGCCGCTGAGCCCGAGGTCGCCGTTCTTGCGGCGCGACAACTCGAAGATCTCTTCGAGCTCCGCGGGCCGGTTGTCGCGCTCCATGGTCGTGCTGCTGCGGTAGACCAGGCGGAAGATCGATGGTCCGGGCGCTGCCGTCGTATCGGCCATGTGGTCGTCCTCCTCGGGCTCGGACTGCGGGGACCGGACGAGCGTTCGGCTGCCCTCGCGGGGAGCGGCGGGTATGCCCGCGCCGCTCGGGGGCCACACCGCGGTGCACCCGTGGCTCAGGTGACGGTGGTCCGCGCGACCGACGACATCGACCGCCGCCGGCGGCGCCGACGCGAGGAGTTGGTCACGCGATGACCTCGGACCGCGACTTCACCCGGCCGAGCGACGCCGAGAGGCGCTACCCACGCCTCAAACGTTGCTCCTCGTCGACGACGAGGCCGGTGCGGATGCACTCCGGAGTGACGCCGGACCGTCGACGCCCCGCATCTCGATGACGGTCCGTTGTTCCGGACCCTGACGGCCGGGGTGGCGCGTTACCTGCTCGTGACCTTTCCGATGGTGGCTTCGTTGGCCCGGGAGCCGCAGCGCAGCTGATCACTTCTCGGCTGCGTGGACCGTGCTCGAGAGGCGCGGTGGTGGCGAGGGGGGGCGTCTCTTCGTGTCCGTGCCCGTCCCGGTGGACGGACTCGGCGTGTCCCGTGTTCTGGCCGTCCGAAACGGAGAGTGCAGATGATGAAGAAGTTCGGTGTCGTGACCCTCGGAGTGGCCGCCGGCCTGGCCGCCGCTGCCCCGTTGGCTTCCGCGACCGAGTCCCACCACGGCGACGAGCACGGGGCCTCCGGCTCGTGCAACGTCAACGGCGGCAACGCCGAGGCCAACGGCGGCATCAGCGGCGACGCCCTCGCGGGCAACGTCCTCAGCCAGCTGCCGGTGGGTGGAGCCAACGTCGGGAACCTGACGTGCAGCAACATCCTGAACGACAACCTGAGCGGCAACTCGCTCGACCTGGACCTCGGTGGTGCCGCTGCGCCCGTGACCTCGCCGGTCACCGGCGGTGCGGGAGGTGGCTCGACCGACACGGGCTCCACCGAGGCGGGCCCGACCGACACCGGCTCCACCGACGGGACCGACACCGGCTCCACCGACACCGGCACCACCGACACCGGCACCACCGACGAGACCAACGCCGGCTCCACCAACGGGACCGACGCCGGTTCCACCGAGGGGACCGAGGCGGGCTCCACCGACACCGGCGACACCGGCAGCAGCGACACCGGCAGCAGCGACACCGGCAGCAGCGACACCGGCAGCAGCGGCACCGGAGCGAGCACGGCGATGGAGACGCTCGGCCTCGTCTGACCGGACGGCGTCGGCACGGGCCGGGCCACTCGTGCCGAGTGGCCCGGCCCGTTCGCACGTCCGGTGACCTCCACGGCACGCGGGCTGCCGAGCGACGTCACCGACGGCGTCCGTGCCAGAAGTCCGACCGCGACGGGCCCATCGGCCGTGGCCCTCGACCTCCAGCGCGCCCACTGTGCAGCGCCGAGGTCGGGAGGTCCGAGGTGCTGGACGAGTACATCCTGCCCACCGAGCGCCGCGTCATCCGAGCCCGGCTGCACCCCGTGGCCATCGTCCACAAGGTCCTGCTCGCGGTCGTCCTCTTCGTCCTGCTCGCCCTCGGCGCGACGCTCCTGCCCGGGAACGCCCTGCTGGACAACGTGCTCTGGTACGGCTCACTGGCCGTCCTGCTCACGGCCAGCATCCAGACCGGCGAGTGGTGGGTGGAGAAGGTGGTGGTCACCGACAAGCGTGTGATGCGCATGCGCGGGCTGCTGACCCACCACGTCGACATGATGCCGCTGACCAAGGTCACCGACCTGACGTTCCAGCGCACCCTGCTCGGCCGCCTGCTCGGCTACGGCTCGCTGCACATCGAGTCCGCCGGGCAGGTCCAGGGCCTCGAGCTGCTGTCGTTCCTGCCCGAACCCGAGGAGGTCTACGGAGCCATCTCCGAGCTGGTGTTCGGCGGGAAACGCCAGACCCGTACGTACCTGTCGCGTGGGCCGCGGACCGGCGCCCGCAGCCGCCGCCGTTGAACGAGGGCGGCAGATCGACGAGGGCTCGCCGAGGTCGGACCGGGGCAGAGACGATCCGGCGAGCCACGCACTGCGACCCGTTGTCCTCCGGATGGGGGACGCCTCAGCGTCATGAGCCCGCGACGATCGCGTCGTGACCGCCGATGTCGTGACCGACAGTGCCGTGAAGCCGTTCTTCAGCGACAAGGACTTCGACTTCGAGTTCCGCGACGCCCTCGGCGGGACCGCGTACGGCGTGGGGGACCCGGGGATGTGGCTCGCCACCGCGGCGCGGATCGTCGACGGCGACCGCCAGAGCTGGTTCACCGCGTGGTGCGACCGTGCTCGCGAGCTCGCCGCGCTCGGTGAGGCGTGGAGGGGTGACCCGGCCGGGGCCGCGTGGGCTCACCTGTCGGCCTCGTCGGCCTGGTCGAGGGCCATGGTCGCGATCGACGGTCTGCCCCCGGAGCAGGCCGAGGCGGAGCTCCTGCCCACGTTCCGGGAGTCACGGCGCTGCTGGGACGCGATGATCGAGGCCTCGCAGGGTCGGCATGTCCGTGTCGACATCCCGTACGAGGACACGACGCTGCCCGGCTACCTGCTGCGGCCCGACGCGAGCGGGACGCCGCGGCCGACGTTCATCATGACCAATGGCAGCGACGGCCCGATCGCCGGCCTGATCGCGAGCGGCGCCGCCGAGGCGCTCGCCCGGGGCTGGAACGCGCTGGTCTACGACGGGCCGGGTCAGCAGTCGATGCTCTTCGAGCGCGGCGTGCCGTTCCGCCCCGACTGGGAGGCCGTGCTGACGCCGGTCGTCGACGCGATCGTCGCGCGCCCGGACGTCGACGCCTCGGCCCTGACCGGCTACGGCATCAGCCAGGCCGGCTACTGGCTCCCCCGCGCCCTGGCCTTCGAGCACCGCCTGGTCGCCGCGGTCGCCGACCCCGGCGTCGTCGACGTCTCGACGAGCTGGATGAGCTTCCTGCCCCCGGAGATGGTGGCGCTTCTCGACGGCGGCCAGAAGGACACCTTCAACGGCTACATGGCCCAGGCCGGCGACGATCCGGCCCTGGCGCGCGAGTTCGCCTTCCGCGCCCGCCCCTACGGCATCAGCGACCCCTACGAGCTGTTCACCGCCGTGCGGACCTACACCCTGCGCGACGTGGCGGCGAGCATCCGCTCCCCGCTCCTGATCACCTCGCCGGAGGACGAGCAGTTCTGGCCCGGCCAGTCCGACGAGCTCGCGGGCCTGCTCACCGCACCCCACGACGTCGTCGCCTTCACCCGCGCCGAGGGAGCGAACCGGCACTGCGAGCCGCTCGGACGCCGCCTCACCGCGGCGCGGATGTTCACGTGGCTGCAGGCGCGAATGCGCTGAATCGCGCCCGCTTCCCGACCTTCGGCGGAGGGGGCAACCTCGACTCGTGGACGCTCTCGAGATGGCGACGGCCGAGCGGACCGACCTGGCGGACCTCCTGGAGACGCTGGAGCCCGAGCAGTGGGAGGCCCCTTCGCTGTGCGAGGGCTGGCGCGTCCGCGATGTGGTCGCCCACGTCATGAGCTTCGACGTCGGTCTGATGGTGATGGCGCGCAGCGCGGTCCGCGGCCGCATCGTCCACACCAACCAGGTCGGCGTCGACGAGCTCGCGCTGCTGGGTACCGATGTGCTCCGCGACGAGCTGCGAGCTCACCTGCGGCCACAGCGGCTGGCCGCGGTCTTCGGCGGGCGCCTCGCCCTGCTCGATGTCACCGTCCACCACCAGGACATCCGGCGACCGCTGGGTCTGCCCCGAGAGATTCCGCCAGAACGGCTGCGCCTGGTTTTGAACTCCAGCCTGCGCAGTGTGGAGCTTCCGACCTGGCGCATCGTTCGCGGTGTACGCCTGGTGGCGTCCGATCTCGACTGGAGCCACGGCTCAGGGCCAGAGGTTCGCGGCCCGGCCGAGGCGATGCTGATGGCGATCACCGGTCGGCCCTGCGCCGTCGGTGAGCTGACCGGTCCGGGGCAGCCGGTAGTCGCCGGCCGGCTCACCCGCTAGATGTCCTCGGCCAACGGCGTGCTTCGCCGCCCACGGCGACTCGTCGTCCGGCCGGACGCGGCGACGATCCGGGCCGCAGGCCCTGGTACTCGACGATGAGTCCGCTCCGGGGTGGTGTGGACGGTCCGGTCATCCTGTCCCGCCGGGGATCATGGCTCCGGGCGGGCCGAGGTGTGTGATGTCGTGGCGGGTCGCGACAGCGGTCATCTCCGCGGGGTCGGGAAGGAACGGTGCCGCTGGCAGGGCCCGCTCCCGTGCGGGCTCGCTCACCGCAGCGACGAACTCGTCCATACCGCCGGGCATGGTGATCGCCAGTGTCCGGAGCAACTCGTCACCGTCGGCGCGGTAGCCGTGAGGGACTCCGCGCGGCAACCACACGAAGCCGCCGGTGTCGGCCCGGAACTCGGTGTCGCCGCTGAAGCCGACCAGCGAGCCGGCCAGGACGTAGAACGCCTCGTCGGCGCGGTGGTGGACGTGCGGCGGTGTCGCGAATCCCGCCGGGTGCAGGAACTCCACGATCGACAGGGTTCTGCCGGTACCGGTGGCCGAAGCCCGGATGGTGGCCAGGGTGCCGAGGAACCAGTGCTCGTCGGCCGTGTCGGTGCTCGTCGTGTAGACGCTCATGTCGAGCTCCCCCGGTGGTCGTGTGGGTCACCCACGGTCGCGGTCGAGTCGGACCTCACGGGAGGGGGTCGGCCCGTACGTAGCGCGTCACCACTCCCGGCGAGCGGCCCGGGCCACGAGCTCGAGCCGCGTGGCGGTGCCGGTCTTGGCGAGCAGGCGCTCGACGTGCTTCTCCACGGTGCGCGGTGAGAGGTAGAGCCGCTCGCCGATGGTGGCGTTCGACAGGCCGTCGGCCACGAGCAGCAGGACCTCCATCTCCCGGCCGGTGACGCCCGCGGTCCGGAGGGTGTCGGGGATCGGCGGGCCCGGAGTGTGCCGGCCGGGTCGCCCTCCGCCGCGCGCGAGCAGCCCGCGGCAGGCCGCGGCGATGCGGTCGTGACCGGCCGTGGCGAACCACACTGCGTCGTCGCGCAGCCAGCCGGCCGGATTGCCCCAGCCGTCGGCCACAGCGGCTTCCGCCGCGAGCCGCCGGCCGAGCCGTCGGTGGAACGGGATCTCCGGGGGGCCTGCGAGCACGGTGTCGGCCTCGGCGAACGCCGCGGTCGCGTCGTCGGGGTGACCGCCTCGCCCCAACGCGATCGCTCGCGCGAACCCGACGAGTCCCGCGTTCCAGCGGGTCAGAGCGGCGGTGTCGAGGTCCTCGAACGGGTCCTCGCCGACGAGGGCGAGCACCGCGGCCGCGAACCCGAGGGTGGGAGGTGAGGTGACCGTCGGGTGGGCGCGGATCAGGTCGAGGCCGCGGCGTAGGTGCCCCAGGGCGCGGTCCCGGTCCTCGATGACCAGGGCTCGGAGAGCGCGATTGCCGCACGCGGCGACCTCGACGAGCGGGTCCGGTCTCCAGGCGACGGCCCGGGCCTCGAGCCCCGCGGCGGCCGCGCGCTGCCCCAGGGCGACCCGGGCGTCGGCCGCGAAGATCAACGCGACGGGCAACGTGGCGAGCCCGACCCGCTCGGCGACGGCCGCACAGGCTTCGGCCTCGACGATGGCCTCCTCGCACCGTCCGCGCATGAACAGCACGCCCGCACGGTGCAGAGACACGACGTTCGTCGTGGCCACCGCACCGATGCGCTCGGCGAGCGCGCGCGCCGCGTCCAGGCGGTCGAGTCGCAGCGACGTCAGGGTGTCGATGGTCGAGAGTTCGTGCAGCGCGCGCATCTGCCACACCGGCAGGTCGTGGGCCTCGGCGACCGCATACGCCCGACCGAAGAGCTCCTCGGCAGCGCGGGTGTCGCGCAGGCGCGTGACCCGGCCCAGGACCTCCAGGGCTTCACAGAGCACCGGGAACGGCCCCGCGTGCTCGGTGGTGGTGATCGCTTGGCGCGCTCGGGCCGCGGCGAGCGCGATCCGGCCCGTGGCGATCGCGATCTGGGCCTCGGCCACGTCCACTTCGGCCGACGCGGCCCGATCAGCGGGTTCGCCCGGGTCGGTGGCCATCAGCTCCCGAGCCGCATCGACGACAGCACGCGCCGCGCTCCAGTCGGCGGCCGCCGTCCAGGCGCGCGCGGGACGCAGCTGCGCCCGGGCCATGCGCTGCGGGGACGCCGCGGTCTGCTGGAGGAGGGCGAGCAGGCGGTCGGTGGTCGTGGCCGTATCGACGGGCCTGCCCGCCAGCGCCAGGACGTCGGCCAGTGCCTCGTGGGCGAGCACGGCGGTGGTGGCGTCCCCGCCCGCCAGGTCCGTCGCTCGGCGCAGGGTGTCCTCCGCGGTGGCCAGCGCCCCACGGTCGGTGTCGGCACGTCCCGCGCGGATCAGCAGCGCCGCCGCACGGCGCCGGTCGCCCGCAGCCTCGGCGAGGTCGGCGGCGAGACCATCGCGACCGGCGAGACCGGGATCAGCCTCTTCGAGTGCGGTCAACGCCCGGGAGGACCACGCCGTGCGCTCGGACGGGAGCAGTGAGGCCAGGACGGCCTCGCGGTGCAGGGCATGCCGGAAGCCGATCCCGCCCACGAGGTCGAGCACGCCGCCCGCAACGGCCTCACGCAGGGCGTCGCCGACCGCGTCAGCGCCCAGACCGACCGTGCCGGCCACGACGACGTCGTCGCATCCCTCGCCCAGGACGGCCACGGCGAACACGCAGCGCCGTGCCTCCGTCGACAGCCCCGCCACCCGCGCAGTGGTGAGCTCCACGAGCGTCTCCGGCACGCCCGGGCCGCTCGCCACGAGCTCCTCGACCAGCAACGGGGAGCCTTCCGCCCGCGCCAGCGACCTCCGGATCTCCTCGCTCGGTGGATGCCCGAGACAACCGGCCGCCATCTCGACGACCGCGGGCTCGTCGAGGGCGTCGAGGCGGATCACGACCACCGCGCCGCGCCGCGCGAGTCGGTCGATCACGTCGAGGGCCGGGCCGGGCTCGTCCCGCGCGGTCAGCAGGAGCAGACACCGCGTCGCGGCGACGTTGTCCGCCAGGTACTCGACGACGGCGAGCGTGTCCGGGTCGGACCAGTGCAGGTCCTCCAGCACCACGATCCGTCGACCGACCGAGCGCACCATCGCCTCGGCGACGACCCACGGACGGTCGGCCGACGCGTCGGGTGCCTGCACGCCGGTCAGCAGTCGGTCCACCACGGCGCGGTGAGGACCGGACGGCCGCGCCGCACGATCGACGCCGGCCAACGCCTCGACCACCGGCCGGTAGCCCCCCGCCACGCCGGGGACCGCCCGCCCGACCAGGGCCCCCGGCTCGCCGCGGAGCAGCTCGTCCACCAGCCGGGACTTCCCGAGACCGGGCGGCCCGACGAGCGCCACCGCCACCCCGCTACCGCCTCGCGCCGTCGCAGCTGCCTGCCGCAGGCGTTCCAGCTCGGTGTCCCGCCCCACCAGCCACGGGCAGCGGACCCTGCCATCCCCCACGGGAGGGATATAGCCGCGTGCCCCCCGCTGCGCAACGGTCGAGCTCGACGACGTATGTCGTCCGGGAGCGCCTCCCGAGCGCCTCGACATCCCGGTCGTGCCAGACCTGCGCTGGCACGTCGGCGGTCGGAGGTGGGCCCCGTCGGACTCGAACCCACAACCTAGGGATCGAAAAGATTCCCGGTCGTCGCCCCACACAGCCTCTACCAGCAACTTTCGTTGCGGCGTGGGCCTCCTCGACCAACTCCAGGCATGTCGGTTCACACCGCTGTTCTCCACGACCTGCTCCACGAAAAGATCGTCGACTCCCCCAGCTCTTGGCTCGCGCCGCGAGGAGGTCTCACATCGCGGACGACTCGGCGGGATCGACACGAGCCAGCTTCACACGGGCGCCACTCGGCCGGTGGCGTCTCACAGCCGCTGAGGATGGCGACGTTGGCGCCCGACAAGTACGTGACACGGGTGGCGCTCCACGACTGCCTACATGGCCTTCTCCTCGCGCTCAGCGGCGACGCCGGTTCTCGCTCGCGACCCGAGTCCGAAGTGGGTAGGAGCCGGAGTTCGCGTCATAGAAGCCGGTTATCGGCTCACGTGGTGGGCCCGGTGGGACTCGAACCCACAAGCGACGGATGAGAAGATCGCTGCACCCCGGCTGCCGGGCGCCGCTACCAGTAACAACAGTGTCGGAGTAAGGTGACCGAATGGTCATGCGGGTGGCGGTTCCCGTGCTGCCGTGCCGAGATGTGCAGGCAACGCGGTCGTACTTCACGGACGTGCTCGGATTCGACACCATATTCACCTGGGAGACCCCACCTAGCTACGCGGCCGTGATCCGCGACACCGCCGAGTTCCACCTGTACGCCGAAAGCAGCGGCCCGGCCAGGGTGACGGTTGTCGTCGACGACGTCGATTCCTGCCACGACGAGCTGAGCGCCCGCGGCGCCGACATCGTCGAGCCACTGGCTGACCGGCCCTACGGAATGCGCGACTTCAACGTACGGACACCCGATGGACACTTGTTGATCTTTAGCCAGCCGCTTACCGAGTACGGGTGACCATCAGCGGACCAGCCGGAAGAATGACCGGACTTCGTCGACGAACAACGCCGGCTGCTCGAACGCCGCGAAGTGGCCGCCCTTGCCGGGCTCGTTCCAATACCGGATGTTCGGGAACCGGCGCTCCGCCCACCGCCCAGACGGGCGCTACAGCTCCCTGAGGAAGACCGAACAGCCGTTGGGTACGGTCACCGGCGCGCCGGCCGACCCGGAGATCCATTCGTTGACCTGCCGGAGGCTTTCCCCTAAGCCGGGCGGATGAGGCACCGGGCGGTCCTGCTCGTGCGGGGTGGGGGGCGCGCCGGTGAGCAGCGCGGCGGCCACGAGGCCGGGTTTCCCATCCGGCCAGCGCCGGTAGATCGTCGCCGTGCGGGTACTGACCTCGTGGGTCCGGAAGGCGAGCCGTACAGCAACGTGGTCGCTGATCTGGTCGTCCCGGAGCCGGCCCAGTGGGGGCTCCGCCGCGACCCCCACCTGTGGCGGGCGATGCGTCAGCAGACGCAGAACATCGCGCTGCCGGTCGATCTCGACGGCGTCGCGGGCGTCTTGAACGAACGTTTCGCGAACACAGTGGGGGTCGACCTTCGTGCTGTGGACCTGCCCGAGCACGTGTACCGCGAGGAGTTCGCACACGGTGGATGTCCGGCGGCGGGATCCACCTGGGGACGTGGAAGGCCCGGTTGTTCCCGCTCCTGCTCGCGCGAGCCGCAGCCCTGCACCGGTACTCGTGGTGGTCGCCCGGCACGTAGATCGGGCTGCCCTGCGCACGCTGAGTTCGCTCGTGCCCGGTCTGAACCGCTCCGGCCTGTACGAGGAACCTGATCGGGTCGTTGCACGGCACGGGGAGGCCTCCCGACTCTCTCCCCCGCTACTGGGTAGGGGGCGTGTGAGCTCGCAGCCCGACTCCCACGACGCCCGGGCGCATTCGGTGGAGAGGTGCTGGGGACGCTGGTGACGGTTCCCGGCTGTGCTGCGGTCACCCCTCGTCCACCAAGAGGGGGGCACTCGTGGAGAGAGACAGAAAGACCTGGTCGTAGCACCGGTCAACTTGTGCGGCTGCGTCCTCCGAGGGCCCACCCGATCGGCGCAGTAACAACGAGCCCCACTCTCCGATCCTCATGCTGGGGACTTCAGGGGGGGACATGAGTCGTCGACTCCAACGCGCGGCGGTCTACAACACCGCACTCACCGCGCAAGCCGTCGGCCAACTAGCCACCGCGGATCGGCTTCGCGACCTCAGACACCGAGGGCTGATCGGGCCGAACGCCACTCCGGCTCAGGTCGGAGCCGTGGAGCACCGCCTCGCCGCCCAGATGCGGGCGCGGATCGCGCTCGAGCAGCCCGATCCCTTCAGGGTTCGAGCCGAGTGGATCAAGTGGTTCGCCATCGCGATGACACCCCTGGTCATCCTCGCCACGATCAACTCCGCCATCCACGTCGGCTCCCGAGGCGTCACCAGCGGCCTGGCGCTCCTTACGCTGCTCCTCATCGGGTGCGCCATCGCCTACTTCCGTGTGCGCGCCGCAGAAGCCCGACGCGCCACTGTCATGTCCCGCTCGACAATCACTGCAGCCGGCCGCTGCGGCTGGTGCGACAGCCCGGATGTCCACATCATCGAGGGAGAGCGAACGCCGCCCCGGGTCTTCCACGCCCTCGAGATCGAGGCGGCGTTGGAGGGCCGGACAGCCCCTCCGCACCTCGCCCGGGAGACTAGGCAGCACCACGACGCCGAGCACTACCAGCGGCTTGCTGCTGAGCACACCGAGCTCGCGCACCAGGCGCGGGCCACCGGGGACGAGGCCTCCGCCCAGATGTGGGAGGACTCCGCGCACATGAACGAGCAGCTGCGCCGCAACGCTTGAGAGGCCTGCCGTGCAGCCGATCGGAAGCGAAGCCTCTGGTCACGAGGGGTGGGCCCCGTGGGACTCGAACCCACAACCTACGGATTAAAAGTCCGCAGCTCTGCCCATTGAGCTAGAGGCCCGGCCGGTGCGGCCGGGTCGATCGTAGATGTCGGGCCGTGCCCGGGTCAGACGCCGGCGGTGGTGCGCGACGGGCCGAGGGCGCCGCGGACGAGGACGATGCCCACGATGGTCGCGACGACCACCACGACGAGGACGGCCTGGAAGGCGACCGTCGGGGCGTCGAGGAAGGCCGGGACCGCGAACAGCGCCGAGACCGCGCGGAGCACGACGGCCACCCACATGGCCACACGCGACGGCCACACCGCCCACACCGCCAGCGCGATGAGGGTGGCCACGCCGAAGGCGATCGACATCGGGTCGGCGAACGCGGGCGCCTCGGGGGGGGGGGGCGGGCATCAACCACGGGCTGAGGACGTCCAGGAGCCCGAGCAGGGCCAGGACGACGACGCCGGCGGTGATCTGCGAGGTGCGCACGGAGGACCCCCGAGGTGCGGTCGCGGGACCCGTCCCCGCGGCTCGGGAGGCATCGTGCGCCCAGTACCCGACCCGGGTCTGCCGTACTGCACTACGGCAATCCCGGGGCCTCGGTGCCGCGATCGATGGTCCGTTCGGCGCAACCGCGCTCCCGCTCGACGACGCGCGTCGGCGGCGTCGACCGGCGAGACCTGCTCCGGTCGGGTGCTCCCGGAGCACTGTCCGGGACCCCGGACGGGCGAACGTGCTGCCACCCCGCAGCCCGGGCCGCCGAGAAACAGCAGGTCAGCGCGCTGCGTGCCGGAGAGCCCCGAACCACGTCGACGACACGCGGGGACGACACGCTGCGACCATCTCCGACACAGCGTCACCGCACGTCACTGTCGGGTCACGGTCGTGCGGCGCGCAGGAAACGAGTACCAACCATGCACGCCGGGGGAACGCGCCCCCGGTGACGCAGGACCCGCGTGGCGGGTGCGAGCGCTCCCCGCTCCACCGGCTCCACCTCCGCGCGGTGCAGGTGCCCGCGGGCCCCGACGGGACGGCTTGAACGCTCAGGCAGCCCGACCGCACGAGAGGAGGCCGTTGACGTGTCGATGGCCGTGGTCATGTCCGAGATGCCCGACGTCTGGCGCAAGGTGCTCGCCGAGCACGTGCCCGACGAGCGGCAGTACTGCCGTGCGTGCTTCCACGATGGCGGCCGCGCGAGCTGGCCGTGCCAGACGTACCGGATCGCGCAGGAGGCCAAGTGGGTCGCCGAGGGCGGCCTGCCCGGCACCGGCCCGCACGGGCCCGGTCCGAGCCGCACGCGCCTGAGCCCTCCCGACGCGACACAGCGGTCCGCTGCGCCGACCGGCCGGCCGGGCCCGGCGCCGTCGTCCGGGCCGATCGGCACCGGGATGGACCGCCCGTTCGCGGGCGACCCGCTCGGCGAGCCGATGACGGGCGAGCGCCCCTACGGCTCCGGCATGACTGGCGAGCGGTCGTACGGCTCGTCGGCCACGGGTGAGCGCCCCTACGGGTCGACCTACGACGCCCCCTACGGCTCGTCGTTCGGCGTCGACGACCGGCCGCACGCCCGCTGGTAGCGGCCCCGGTAGCCCCCTGGAGACAGGCAGGCCCCCGGAGCGTCCTCCCGTCCACCCGGTGCTGCGTTGGGTGGGCGGGCCCCGACTGGACTGGGGTCGGGGGCTCCGGGGGCTGGTGTCCTGCCTGGATTGCGCTGGCCGCCCTGCCGCGGGATCAGTGGGGACCACTGCCGCGGACCGGCCATTCCACGGCCTGCGAGCGACTAGCTGACGGACACCTCACGAGTCCTGTCGTTCATCAACGCTGGACCACCTCCTCTCCCGTGTACGCACCACGCTAAGCGCGTTCCGATCACCCCGCAAACGGCTTCCCGGTGACCTCGTTGACAGGCAACCGATCAGTTTCCTATGGTCGGACGGGCAACCGAATGGTTGCCTGATCGGAGATGTCGTGGACGAGGTGTTCCGTGCCCTGGCCGACCCGAGCCGGCGGGCCCTGCTCGACGCGCTGCACGCCCGGGG
The DNA here is from genome assembly GCF_039542135.1 of Actinomycetospora chlora. Lineage (NCBI taxonomy): Bacteria > Bacillati > Actinomycetota > Actinomycetes > Pseudonocardiales > Pseudonocardiaceae > Actinomycetospora > Actinomycetospora chlora. The sequence goes on along the minus strand of NZ_BAABHO010000002.1, from coordinate 92,185 downwards.
CGGGCAGTCGCTGCGCGAGCTCAGGGAGGGCCTGGCGATGACGCGGCAGGCCGTCGCCAAGCACCTGGCCGTGCTCGAGGAGGCCGGGCTGGTGGTCACGTCCCGGCACGGCCGGGAGAAGCACCACCACCTCAACGCCGCGCCCATCAACGACGTCGCCGACCGGTGGATCCGGCGGTACGACCGGGCGCGGGCGCAGACCCTCGCCGACCTGAAGAGCGCTCTGGAGGCGACCGAGGTGTCCGACGACTTCGTCTACGTGACCTACATCCGCACGACACCGGAGGAGCTCTGGCGGGCGCTGACCGACGCCGCCTTCATCACGCGCTACTTCGACGGCGGCGGCCCGCGGTCGGACTGGCGGGTCGGGTCGCCGGTGCTGTGGTCGATGTTCGGCGAGGAGCCCCACGACTGGGACCAGCAGGTCCTCGAGGCCGACCCGCCGCGGCGGCTCTCCTACACCTGGCACACCTACCAGCCGGAGATGCAGGAGATGTTCGGGTGGAGCGACGAGCGCCTGGCCGAGCTGCAGCAGGAGAAACGCTCGAAGGTCACCTTCGAGATCGAGGAGGCCGGCGGCGCCGTCAAGCTGACCGTGACCCACGACGACTTCGTGCCCGGCAGCGAGATGAAGAAGGGCGTCGAGCAGGGGTGGCCCGGCATCCTGTCGAACCTCAAGTCGGTGCTGGAGACCGGCGAGCCGGTCGCGACCCGGTGACTACCCCCGGGTGCGCCAGGCGACGAGGTCGACGGCGGAGCGGGTGTTGACGATGCGCTCGACCGGCACCTCGCACTCCTCGGCGCGCTCGGCGCCGTAGGGCTGCCAGTCGAGCTGGCCGGGGGCGTGGGCGTCGGTGTCGACGACGAACTCGCACCCCGCGGCCAGGGCCTGCCGCAGCAGCGGGCGCGGCGGGTCGAGGCGCTCGGGCCGAGAGTTGATCTCGACGGCCACGCCGTTCTCGATGCATGCGTCGAAGACGGCCTCGGCGTCGAACGTCGACGGCGGCCGCGTCCCCCGGCCGCCGGTGACGAGCCGCCCGGTGCAGTGCCCGAGCACGTCGACCAGCGGGTGCGACACGCCGGCGATCATCCGGGCCGTCATGAGCTCGCTGGGCGCCCGCAGCTTCGAGTGGACGCTGGCCACGACGAGGTCCAGCTCCTCGAGCAGGTCGTCGGGGGCGTCGATGTCGCCGTCCTCGAGGATGTCGACCTCGATGCCGCGCAGCAGCCGGAACGGCGCGAGCTCCTCGTTGACCTGCGCGATGACGTCGAACTGCCGGCGCCGGCGCTCCGGGGTCAGGCCGTTCGCGACGGTGAGGTTCTCCGAGTGGTCGGTGAGCACCATCCACTCGTGCCCGATGTCGCGGGCCGTGCGGGCCATCTCGAGGATGTCGCTGCCGCCGTCGGACCAGGTCGAGTGCGTGTGGCAGTCGCCCCGCAGCGCCGCGCGGATCGCCGCGCCGCCGGCGACCGGCTCGGTGTGCCGAGCCTCGAGATCGGCGAGCGTGCCCGACGTGCCGGACTCGAGGACCTCGGTCACCACCGCGGCGGTCTTCTTCCCGACGCCCTTGAGGTCGGTCAGCGTGCCCGCCCGGGCGCGGCTCGCGACGTCGTCGGCGTCCAGCTCGGCCAGCTTGTCCGCCGCCGAGCGGTAGGCCTTCACCCGGTAGGTCTCGGCCCGCTCGCGTTCGAGGTAGAAGGCCACGGCGCGCAGGGCGGCGATCGGGTCACCGTCGACGGGGATGGCGGTCACGTGGTCAGGGATACCCCACCCGGACCGGCCGTGGGCCACGGCACCACGGACAATCGGGGACGAGCACTGTGATGGAGGTGGTCTGCTCGTGCGGGTGACCGGAGTCGGGCACGCGGGGATGCGGTTCGAGACGACGGGCGGCAGCGTGCTGTGCGACCCGTGGGTGAACCCCACGTTCTTCGCCTCGTGGGTCCCGTTCCCCGACAACACGCAGCTCGACTGGGACGCCCTGGGCGACTGCGACTACCTCTACGTGTCGCACCTGCACCGCGACCACTTCGACGCGGACAACCTGCGCGCCCACGTCTCCAAGGATGCCCGGGTGCTGCTCCCGGACTACCCCACCGACGAGCTCGAGAACGAGCTGCGCGCGCTGGGATTCCGGCACTTCGTGCGCACCGAGAGCGGCGTCGCGCAGGAGCTCGACGGCGGCCTGCGGTTCATGATCACGTCGCTGAAGGGCCCGGGTGACGGCCCGATCGGCGACTCCGCGCTGTCGCTGGACGACGGCACCGCGCGCATCGTCGACCAGAACGACGCCCACCCGCTGGACATCCCGAAGCTGCTGGAGTTCGGCGCCTACGACGCGCACTTCACGCAGTTCTCCGGCGCGATCTGGTGGCCGATGGTCTACGACCTGCCCACGGCCGCGAAGCGCGAGTTCGCCCGCCGCAAGCGCATCGGCCAGGAGGACCGCGCGATGCGCTACATCCGCGAGGTCGGCGCGCCGCACGTCTTCCCGACGGCCGGCCCGCCCTGCTTCCTCGACGACGAGCTCTTCCGGTGGAACGGCCTGGGCTACGAGGGCGTCGAGGGCGAGTCGATCTTCACCGACCAGTGGGAGTTCCTCGGGCGGATGCGGGAGCTCGGCCACGATGGTGGGCACCTGCTGCTGCCGGGGACCACCGCGGAGATCGGCCACGGGACGGTCGAGGACCTGACGCACCCCGTGTCCGACGCCGAGATCGAGACGATCTTCCTCGACAAGGAGCGCTACCTGCGCGACTTCGCCGAGCGCGCCCGGCCCGCCATCGAGGCGCAGAAGGCGCGCTGGGCGACGCCGCAGCCGGACATCCTGCGCCAGCTCAAGGAGTGGATCGAGCCGCTGATGAAGCGCGCCGACCACATGTGCGACGGCATCGGCGGTCCGGTGCGCATGGACCTCACCGGCATGCCCGCCGAGGTCCCGGGCGTCGACGACGAGGGCACGCTGTCGCTGGCGTTCGACTTCACCGCCCGCGAGATCCGCCTCTACGGCGGCGAGCAGGCCCGCTACCGCTGGACGGTGCCGGGCACGCTCGTCGCCACCAACATCGCGACCGGCGAGGTCGACTGGTCGAACTCGCTGTTCCTCTCCGTGCGCTTCCGCGCCTCGCGCGTCGGCCAGTACAACGAGTACCTGTACACGTTCTTCAAGTGTCTGTCCGAGGAGCGGATGGACTACGTGGAGAACTGGTACGACGCGCAGAACGACGACGGCAACGACATCGAGCTCGACGGCTGGCGGGTCCAGGCCCGCTGTCCGCACCTCTCGGCCGATCTGTCGAAGTTCGGCTCGGTCGACGGAGACGTGCTCACGTGCACGCTGCACAACTGGAAGTTCAACCTCGCCACGGGACGGTGCCTGACCAGCGCCGGCCACGAGATCCGCGCGCAGAAGCTCGCCGACTAGCCCCCCTCGGGGAACGGCGCCCGTCCGGTGATCCGCAGCAGCAGGTCGACCGCGGGTAGCTCGACGACCTGCGGCCCCGCGCCGAGCGACACGTCGGTGTCGGTGGCTACCAGGCACACGCCGGCCAGGTCGGTGCCGAAGTGGGCGAGAGCGCGCGGTCCGGCGGCGTCGAGGACGTGGCGCACCCGGTCCGCGGGGGGCCGGGGCAGGCCGAGCGGATCGGTGACGTCGAGGCCGTGGATGACGTCGTGGCTCAGTGCACCGGCCTGGCCGCCGCCCGGCGGCCGCCACGGGTGCGCGACGTTGTCACGGAGGGCCGCGAGCAACTCGGCGTCGGAGAGCCGCGCGGTGTCGGTACGGGCGATCCGGTCGCTGAAGCGGTGGAAGTCCCCCCGCGCCGCCGCGATCCCCCGCAGCACGCGGAAGGCCGAGTGGCGGTAGGGCAACGTCACGTGGGCGACGACCTCCCGGACGCGCCACCCCGCGCACAGCGAGGGCGCCGCCCACTGGTCGGGGCTCAGGGCGGCGTAGAGGTCGGCGAGCCGGAGGCGTTCGGCGGCGGTCTCGCGGGCGATCGGGTCGGTGGTGTCGAGCTGGCGCGGCACGGCGGTCTCCGGGGGACGACGACGCTGACGCACCTCCTACGTCCGCGGCACCGCGGATTCATCGGTCCGGCGGAGGGATTCCTCGTCGAGCACCCCTGGCAGGCCGAACCCGGCGAAGCGGTCCCCGGTGCCGAGGAACGTCGTCGTGCGCGCGATGCGGTCGCCGTGGGTCTCGACCAGCACCAGCGCGAAGGGCCGCAGCCGGCCCTGCTCGTCCGGGCGGTACTGCCCGAACCCGGGTTGCCCGCTGATCACGGCCGGCGCCAGGCGCGCGCCCTCGCACCCGCCGGACCCGACCATCCGGGCGATCGTCGCGCCGCCCTCGACCCACCAGGCGAACGGCGGCATCGAGGCCCGGGCGTCCTCGGCGAGCAGGTCGGTCAGGCGGGCCACGTCGTGTGCCTCGAACGCGTCCACATAGCGGGCGAGCAGACGCCGCTGCTCGAGGTCGGTCTCGTCGTAGGGGTCGCCGGGCGCCGGACGGCGCCGGCCGAGCGTGTCGCGGGCGCGCTGCAGGGCGCTGGTGACGGCCGCCGTGCTCGTCCCGAGGACCGCAGCGGTCTCCGCGGCGGAGAACGCGAGGACGTCGCGCAGCAGCAGCGTCGCCCGCTGGCGGGGCGGGAGGTGCTGCAGGGCGGCGACGAAGGCGAGCCGCACCGTCTCGCGCCGGGCCGCCAGGTCCGCCGGATCCGCCGCGGCCACGAGGCGGGCGTCGGGCATCGGCTCGACGAAGCGGTCCGCGGGCAGCGGACGACCGAGGTCGGGGCCGGGGACCGCTGCGGGTCCCAGGTCGACGCACAGCGCCCGCCGGCGTGCGCCCCGCAGCAGGTCCAGGCAGACCGTCGTCGCGATGCGGTACACCCACGTCCGCAGGGCGCCCCGGTCGGCGTCGTAGCGGGCGCGGTGCCGGAAGGCCCGCACGATCGTCTCCTGCACGGCGTCGTCGGTGTCCGCGGCCGACCCGAGCATGCGGTAGCAGTGCGCGGTCAGCGGGACCCGGAACGCCTCGAGCTCGTCGACGGTGGGCACGGCCATGCCGGGAGTCCACCACGGACGGCGCACAATGGAGCCCCATGGAGGCCTTGCGCATCGGTCCGCTCGAGCTGCCGACGCCGGTCGTTCTCGCCCCGATGGCGGGCATCACCAACGTCGCGTTCCGGCGGCTGTGCCGCGAACAGGGGGCCGGGCTCTACGTCTGCGAGATGATCACCGCCCGGGCGCTGGTGGAGAAGCACCCCGGCACCGCCGAGATGATCGCCTTCGACCCGGACGAGAACCCGCGCTCGATGCAGCTCTACGGCGTCGACCCGGTGACCATCGGGCGCGCCGTGGACCGGATCGTCGACGAGGACCTCGCCGACCACGTCGACCTCAACTTCGGCTGCCCCGTGCCCAAGGTGACCCGCCGCGGCGGCGGGGCGGCGCTGCCCTACAAGCGGCGGCTGTTCGCCTCGATCGTGCGGGCCGCGGTCACCGCGGCGCAGCGCGGCGGACTCCCGCTGACGGTGAAGATGCGCGTCGGCATCGACGACGACCACGTGACGTTCCTCGACGCCGGGCGTCTCGCCGCCGACGAGGGCGCGGCGGCGGTCGCCCTGCACGCCCGCACGGCGGCGCAGCGCTACTCGGGCACCGCCGACTGGGACCGCATCGCCGAGCTGCGCGACGCCCTGCCCGCGGCGACGCCGGTCCTCGGCAACGGGGACGTCTTCGCCGCGGCCGACGCCGTGGCGATGATGGCGAAGACCGGCTGCGACGGCGTCGTCGTCGGGCGGGGCTGCCTCGGACGGCCGTGGCTGTTCGGCGAGCTGGAGGCCGCGCTCGCCGGCCGCCCGCTCCCGACGCCGCCGACGCTCGGCGAGGTCGCGCAGGTCATGCGGCGCCACGTCGAGCTCCTCATCGCGCACCACGGCGCCCACAAGGGCGTGCGCGACTCGCGCAAGCACATGTCCTGGTACCTGCACGGGTTCGCGGTCGGCTCGGAGCTGCGCCGGGAGCTCGGGATGATCGACGGGCTGGAGCGCCTCGACGAGCTGCTCGCGAAGCTCGACCACGACCTGCCGTTCCCCGCCGACGCCGACGGCCCCCGCGGCCGCCAGGGCTCGCCGGCGCACGTCACCCTGCCCGAGGGCTGGCTCGACGACCCCGAGGACGACACCGTCCCGGCCGCCGCCGACGTCATGCACTCCGGCGGCTGACGCCCCGCGTCCGCTACCGCGCGTACAGGCCGTGTGAGGTCACGTCGACCTGACGTCACCGCGGGCACGCGCGGCTCCCGCAGGACCACCGGCGCGGGCGACTCAAGGTGGGCCGAACGTGTCGACACCTGACACATCTACGCAGCGTCACCTGCGCCGGACGATTGACGTTGGTCGCGTGACGGCGAATGGCCGTGACGATCGCGCTCCGGCGGGCAACACTGGAGTCGGGACGGAGGTGGTGTGCGTGCGCCTGGCCGGGCTGCGCCACGGACGCGGGGCGACGGTGTCGACGACCGCGCAACCGGTGCACGACACCGGCGCCACGGACGCCTCCCTCGCGACGGAGCCGCCGGTGCCGACGCCCGCGACCAGCCACTTCCCGCCCACCCGACCGATCGTGGGGCTCGACGCCGAGCCGTCGGCCGCCCCGACACGTGACGGCCGGGCCGACCAGGCGCGTGCCCACGAGGCGGCCGCCGAGGTCCTCGCCGACCGCGGCGACTGGCGGCGCGCCTACCACCACCTCAAGGCCGCCGTGTCCCTCGTCCGCGACGAGCGGACGTTGCCGGCGGGAGTGCCCGATCAGTTACGCGACGAGGTCGACCGTCTCCGGCGTGAGCGCGCCGAGGCCCGCGAGCAGAGCCGCCGCGACAGCCTCACGGCCACGTGGAACCGCCGCTACCTCGACGAGCGCCTGGGCACGCTGCGTGGCGATCTCGACGGTGTCCCGTCCCGGGTCTGCGTGGCCCTGGCGGACGTCGACCACTTCAAGGACGTGAACGACACGCACGGCCACGCCCTGGGCGACCAGGTGCTGCGCCGCCTCGTCGACCTCATGAACGAGGAGCTGCCGGCGGACGCCTTCTGCGCCCGCTACGGCGGCGAGGAGTTCGCGCTCGTCCTGCCCGGCCTCGAGCCCGCCGAGGCGGTGCGGGTGTGCGAGGAGGCCCGCGCCCGCGTCGACGCCCACCCGTGGCACGAGGTCGCACCCGACCTGCGGGTCACCGTCAGCGTCGGTGTCGCGTGCCTCGACGACGGGTGTGGCCCGTCCGGCTCCCCCGGCAGCCTCGACGCCGCCGACGCGCTGCTCTACGTCGCCAAGCGCGCCGGGCGCAACGCCGTCGCCTACCGCGACACGGCCGACGGCACCGTCCGGCTCGCCGGTGCCGCGTCCGCCCGGCGCGGCATCGACGCCGCCGCGCGCCGCGCGTTCCCGCCGTCCTGACCCGGCTCACCCGGTCGTGACGAGACTGAGGCGAGCCTGAACGCACGGGTGGCCGTTCGGGTCCCACGTGTCGCCCGGTCGTGTGGCGGTCGTTGTGTCCGGGACCCCGCGTGGCGTAGTGGCCCCGGCGCCGTGGAGGGGCGACCGCGCCGTACGATCCGGCCTGACCAGCACCGTCGGGATGCCGTCCATCACGGGCCTGCCCGAGCCGCGAGGAGATGCGTGACCGACGACCGCCCCGAGCACCCGGCCGCGGGCACCCGCCCCGCGGCGGCCGGGCCGGGCGCGGACCGGGCGCCCCGGATGAGCGGGCCGGCCTCGGCCCCCTTCCGCGTCCCCGTCGCGGCGCCTGCGGCGGGACCCCGCCCGGCGATCGTGCCGCTCACCCGGCGGCGCGCGCCCCGCCTGGGCCTGCGCCCGCCCGGCGCCGCCCTCGTCACGGCCCCCACCACGCTCCCGTCGCCGACGGCCCTCCCCTCGTCCGGCACACCGTCGTCCGGCACGCCGTCGTCCGGCATCCCCTCGCCGGCCGCGTCCCTCCCGCCGTCCACCCGCGCGCCCGTCGACGCGGTGACGCTGCCGGCCGGGCAGGTGCCGCGGCCCGAGGCCCGCCCGCCCGAACCCCCGGAACCGGCGACGCCCGACCCGGCGCCGCACGAGGAGGAGGACCGCCCCGAGCCCGCCCGGGTCGCGGTCGTCCCGGCCCTCGCCGCTCCCCCGGTCCCGGCGGCGCCGCGCGCCGCACCGCCGGTCGAGTCGCCCGCGGTCCGGCACGTGCGGGCGGCCGCCGCGCTGGCCGTCCCGGCCGGACCGGCGACCGAGATCGAGGACCGGGAAGCGCCGGAGCCCTTCGAGCCGCCCGAGGAGCCGGTCCTGCCGGCCGCGCCGGCGCCCCCGCCGCCGTCCCCGCCGCGCCGGAAGACCGCCGTCGAGGCCAAGGAGAGCGAGGGGCACCTGGCGGCGACGTCGGCCGTGCTCGCCTCGGCGGGCGCACGGATGGCGACGTGGCGCCGGCGCTGGACCGGCCGGCGGGTGCTGCGGCTGCTCACGGCCACGTGCGCCGTGCTCGTCGTGCTGGTCTGCGGGCTCGGCTGGGGCGCGGCGTCGTGGGTCGAGGCCGCCGTGCGGCAGATCGGCGCGCTGGACCCGAACTCCCCGGCCATCCAGGACGCCGCCGCGCAGGTGGGCGACCAGAACTTCCTGGTCGTCGGCTCCGACAGCCGCGCGGGCGCCCCGCCCTCGGAGGACGCCGGCGACGTCGCCGACGTCCCCGGCGCCCGCACGGACACGATCATGATCGTGCACGTCCCCGAGGACCGGACGGGCGTGACCGTGGTGTCGTTCCCGCGCGACCTCGAGATCACCCGGCCCGCCTGCGAGCGTTGGGACCCGGTGACCGGGGCCTACTCGAACCAGGTGCTCCCGCCCGCGCCGCGGGTGAAGCTCAACTCCGCCTACGCCGCCGGCGGGCCCCGCTGCGTGACCCGGGCGATCCAGGAGCTCTCCGGGCTGGCCGTCAACCGCTTCCTCGGCGTGGACTTCCAGGGCTTCCAGGGCATGGTCGACGCCGTGCGCGGCGTGCCCATCTGCGTCGAGCGCCCCGTCGAGGACTCCGTCCTCGGCGACATCATCCCGCAGGCCGGGCCCACGGTGCTGTCCGGCCAGCAGGCACTGGACTACGTCCGCGCCCGCCACGTCGAGGGCGACCCGTCGAGCGACTACGGCCGCATCCAGCGCCAGCAGCGCTTCCTCGGGGCGCTGCTGCGCTCGGTGCTCTCGGCCGGCACGTTGCTCGACCCGCGCCGGCTCGAGGGACTCGTGGACGCCGTGGCCCGCTCGACGTTCGGCGAGAACATCGGCTCCGACCAGCTCTTCACCCTCGCGCAGTCCCTGTCCTCGGTGGACCCGCGCACGGTCGCGTTCGTGACCGTGCCGACCACCGGCGTCGCCAACGACCGCGGCAACGAGGTGCTGCGCGTCGGCGCCGAACAGGCCCTCTTCGACGCGATCATCCAGGAGCGCCCGCTGCCCGGGACGCCCGGCGCCGCCCCGGCGACGCCGCCGCCCGCCCCCGCCGACGTGCGCCTGGTCGACGAGCGGACCGGCGGCGGCACCGGGTCGTCGGAGGACGGCAGCGACGAGGAGGGATCGTCCGGGCCCTCGGCGTCCACCGTCGCCGGACGGTTGCGGGCCGACGGGTTCCGCGTCGTCGCCGACGACGCCGGGGCGGCCTCCACCGCCACCTCGGCCTACGGGTCCGGCGCGACGACCATCCGCTACTCGCCCGACCAGGCGGCCGCCGCCCAGGCGCTCGCGGGGGCCGTCCCCGGTGCACGGCTCGAGCCCAGCGCCTCCGGCCGCGGCTCCCTGACGCTGGTCCTCGGCGACGACTTCGACGGCGAGGTCCGCTCCGGCGCCTCCGCCGAGAGCGCCGCCCCGGCCGGACCGGTGAACCCGACGATCACTGCGGCCGACACCAGCTGTGCGTAGCTGATCTCCGCGTTCATCCCCGGTTCACGCCGTGGTCGGGTCCGCGATGGTGCCCCCGCGTAGGTTGCGCGGTATGCGTGCGGCCTACCACGAGAAGCTCGACGCCCTGTCGGGCGAGCTCGCCGAGATGTCCCTCATGGCGGGCGAGGCCATGAAGAAGGCGACGAGCGCCCTGCTCGAGGGCGACCTGGACCTCGCCGAAGAAGTCATCACCGAGGACAAGAAGATCGACGGCCTGCGCACCCAGGCCGAGGAGCAGGCGTTCGGGCTGCTGGCCCTGCAGGCGCCCGTCGCGGGCGACCTGCGCTCGGTCATCGCCGCGATCCACTCCGCGGGCGACCTCGAGCGGATGGGCGACCTCGCCGTCCACGTCGCCAAGGCGGCCCGCCGGCGGCACCCGGCCAAGGTGCTCCCGACCGACGTCGCGCCCTACTTCGCCGAGATGGGCCGCGTCTCGCTCGACCTCGCCCAGGACGCCCGCCAGGTCATCCTCACCCGCGACATCGAGCTCGCCTTCACCATGGAGTCCGACGACGACGCCATGGACGACCTGCACCGGCACCTGTTCACCATGCTGCTGAGCCAGGACTGGCCCGGCGGGGTCGCCCCGGCCATCGACGTGACGCTCTTGGGCCGCTACTACGAGCGTTTCGCCGACCACGCCGTGGCCGTCGCCCGCCGCGTGGTCTTCATGGTCACCGGCAAGATGCCCAACACCCCCGAGGCCTGAGACACACGACGGCCCCTCCCGCACGCTGCGGGAGGGGCCTCGTCGTGTGATCAACGGGGACTTCGGACGCCTAGAAGCAGCGAGATACCCGTTCGCTGCTACCGGGGAGGCTCAGCCGAAGCGGCCGGAGATGTAGTCCTCCGTGGCCTGCTCCCCGGGGTTCGAGAAGATCTTCTCGGTGTCGTCGATCTCCACGAGCTTGCCCGGCTTGCCGGTGGCCTCGAGGTTGAAGAACGCCGTCTGGTCGCTCACCCGCGCGGCCTGCTGCATGTTGTGGGTGACGATGACGATCGTGTAGTCCTTCTTGAGGTCCGCGATGAGGTCCTCGATCGCCAGCGTCGAGATCGGGTCGAGCGCCGAGCACGGCTCGTCCATCAGCAACACGTCGGGCGACACCGCGATGGCGCGGGCGATGCACAGGCGCTGCTGCTGACCGCCGGAGAGGCCGCCGCCCGGCTTGTCCAGGCGGGTCTCGACCTCCTTCCAGAGGTTGGCGCCGCGCAGCGAGGCCTCGCAGACCTCGTCGAGCTTCTTCTTGTCGCGCACGCCCTGCAGCTTCAGGCCCGCGACGACGTTGTCGCGGATGGACATCGTCGGGAACGGGTTGGGCCGCTGGAACACCATGCCGATGGTGCGGCGCACCGCCACGGCGTCGGAGCCGCGCGCGTAGATGTCCTCGCCGTCGAGCTGGATCTCCCCCTCGACGCGGGCGCCGGGGATCTCCTCGTGCATGCGGTTGAGCGTGCGCAGCACCGTCGACTTGCCACAGCCCGACGGGCCGATGAACGAGGTGACGCTGCGCGGCGAGACCGACAGGTTCACGTTCTGCACGGCGTGGAAGTCGCCGTAGTAGATGTCGACGTCCTTGAGGTCGAGACGCTTGGCCACGGGATTCCCTCTACTTCGAGATGGCGGAGAAGCGGGACACGACGCTCGCCCCGAGCTGCAGGATCATGATGATGAGGATCAGCGTCAGGGCCGCGCCCCAGATGCGGAACTGCCCGGCGGGCTCCGGGTTCGAGAGCTCCGAGAACATCAGCAGCGGCAGCGACGCCATGTTGCCGGAGAACGGGTCGAAGTTGATCGACTGCGAGTAGCCGACGAGCACCAGCACCGGCGCCGTCTCGCCCATGACGCGGGCCAGCGCCAGCATGACCCCCGTGACGGTGCCCGACAGGGCGGTGGGCAGGACGATGCGCAGGATCGTCTTCCACTTCGGGATGCCGAGCGCGTAGGACGCCTCGCGCAGCTCGTCGGGCACCAGCCGCAGCATCTCCTCGGTGTTGCGGATGACCACCGGGAGCATGAGCAGCACCAGGGCGAGCGAGACCATGAACGCGCTCTGCTCGGCGCCCAGGATCGAGATGAAGGCCGCGAACACGAACAGCGCGGCGACGATCGACGGCACGCCCGCGAGGATGTCGACCATGAAGCTGGTGGTCCTCGCCAGCCGGCCGCGGCCGTACTCGACGAGGTAGACCGCCGCGAGGATGCCGATCGGCACCGCGATCACCGCGGCGAGCAGCGCCTGGATGATCGTGCCGTAGATGGCGTGGTAGACGCCGCCGGCGAACGACTCGGGCAGCACGCCGTTGAGCGAGCGGCTCCACCAGTCGGCCGAGACGATCGCACGGATCCCCCGCCCGACCACCGTGACGATGACCCACACCAGGGGCACGACGGCGACGAGGAACGCCAGGGTCACCAGAACGGTGGCGAGGTTGTTCCTGACCTTCCGGCCGGTGCTCAGCGGCCGGAACGCTAGCGGGGCCGCCGGACGGTCGGGGCTGTCCAGCCCGGTAGCCCCACCCGATGGTCCGGCTCCCCTATCGGCGTGCTCCCCTTGATGCTGCGCGTCCGTGCTCATCAGCCGTTCACCTTCCCGCCGGCGACGACGCGCGCGATCGCGTTGACCACGAACGTCAGGACGAAGAGGACCAGACCCGCGGCGATGTAGGCGCCGGTCGGCAGCGGCTGGCTGAACTCCGAGGCCGCCGACGCGATGAGCGACGCGAACGTGTAGCCGCCGTCGAAGAGGCTGCCGTGCGAGGGCGTCGTCGCCGCACGGATGACGATGAGGACGGCGATGGTCTCGCCGAGCGCGCGGCCGAGGCCGAGCATCGAGCCCGCGATGAAGCCGCTGCGCCCGTAGGGCAGGACGGCCATGCGGATGACCTCCCAGCGGGTGGCCCCCAGCGCCTGCGCCGCCTCGATGTGGAAGCGCGGGGTCTGGGAGAACACCTCGCGGGTGACCGCGGTGATGATCGGCAGGATCATCACCGCCAGGACCACGCCGCCGGTGAAGATCGTGCCGGTGAGCACCGGCAGGTTGCCCGGGGCGAAGAGGAAGAACCAGCCCAGGTAGTCGCGCAGCCAGGTGGCGATCGGCAGCAGGGCCGGCGCGAGCACCGCGATGCCCCAGAGGCCGTAGATGATCGACGGCACCGCCGCGAGCAGGTCCACGACGTAGGCGAAGGGGCGGGCGACCCGCTTGGGCGCGTACTGGGTGAGGAACAGCGCGATGCCCAGCGAGACCGGCATCGCGATGAGGAGGGCGAACAGCGAGGACAGCACCGTGACCACGAGGAGGTCACGGATGCCGAACTGCAGGTTCGCGGCGTCGCGGGTGTTGAACACCGGCGACGTGAAGAAGTCCGCGTTGTTGGCCAGCAGCGACGGCACCGCCTGCACGAGCAGGAAGAGGCCGATCGCGGCCACGGCCACGACGACGAGGAGGCCGGAACCCGAGGTCAGCCGCCGGAAGACGCCTTCACCGCGTCCTCCGGACGAGCCGCCCCGGGCCCGCCCACCGGGAGCAGGGTCGGTCACGGTGTCCAGGGTGGCCGACCCGGCCGTCGAACCCTCGTCCCGAGGGTCCGACGGCGGGGCCTGCGCTGTGGTGCGATCGGTCACAGCTGGGGTTCCGTCCGCCTCGTCGTCAGTGGTCACGCGATCAGGCCGGTGCTACTGGATGGCGTTGACCGCGGTGGTCACGCGCTGCTTGAACTGGTCGGGCAGCGGGACGTAGCCCGCGTCCGGCAGGGCCTGCTGCGCGTTCGGCGAGAGCGCCGTCTGCAGGAACGCCCGGACCGCGGTGGCGGTCTGGTCGTCGGCGTAGTTCGAGCAGACGATCTCGTAGGTGGCCAGGGCGATCGGGTACGCACCGGGCGCCGAGGTCTTGTAGAGGCTGTCCAGGTTCAGCGTCAGGTCGTTGCCCTGACCGGAGATCTGGACGTTGTTGATGGCCGCGGCCACCGACTGCGTGGTCAGCGCCACCGGCTGCCCGCCGCCCGAGTTGATGACCTGCGCGATGCCGAGGTTCGCGCGCTGGGCGAACGAGGCCTCGACGTAGCTGATCGAGTTCGGGGTGTTGCGGGTCGCGTCGGCGACACCCTGGCTGCCGCGGGCACCGGCGCCCACGCCGCCGTTGAACGTCTGCGAGGCCGGCTTGGCGTAGGCGTTGTTCGAGGCCGCCACCAGGTACTTCTGGAAGTTCTCCGTGGTGCCGGACTCGTCGGAACGGAAGTTCACGACGATCGGCGCGGCCGGCAGCGTCTTGCCCGGGTTGAGGGCGGCGATGGCCGGGTCGTTCCAGGTGGTGATCTGCCCGTTGAAGATGCGGGCGGCGGTGGTGCCGTCGAGCGCCAGGTCGGTGACGCCCGGGAGGTTGTAGGCGATGGCGACCGGGCCGAAGACCAGCGGCAGGTTCCACGCCGGGGAGGCGCAGCGCTGCTGGGCGCGGTTGGTCTCGTCGCCCTGCTTGAGGGCGGAGTCCGAGCCGGCGAAGTCCGTCTGGCCGCCGAGGAACTCGTTGCGCCCCGCGCCCGAGCCGCTCGGGGTGTAGTTCAGCGTCTGACCCTGGCAGGTCTGCTGGTAGGTCGTCACGAAGCGCGTCATCGCGTTGTTCTGCGCCGACGAGCCGCTGGACCGCAGGTCGGGCTTGCCGCCGCAGGTCACGCCGGGCGCGGCGGAGACGCCACCCCCACCGGCGTTGTCGTCACTGCCGCAGGCGCCGAGCAGGAGCGCCGAGGCCGCGATCAGGCCGATCGCCGCCGCGCGCCGCTGAAACCTCACAGAACGTCCTCCGTGTCCGTTGGGCCCACCCCCGTGTGGGCACGATGCGGCGCGGGGTGTCGCACCACGGCGGCGAGGCTAGGCAGGCAGGGTGGACGAACGGAGCGTGCGAGGTGAACGAGGGATGAACGGGTCGGCAGCAGCCCCCACCGGGCGGGTGACGCGCGCGACACCCGTCACCGTGGGCGATCAGCGCTGGTAGGAGACGTCCACGGCGTCGCGCTCGAACCCGAGGTGGCGGTAGGTGGCGATGGCCGGGGCGTTGTCGCCCTCGACGTACAGGATGGTCGTGCGCAGACCGCCGCCCTCGAGGTGGTGCAGGCCCGCGAGGGTCAGCGCGCGACCCAGGCCGCGGCCCTGGGCGCCGGGGTCGACGCCCACGACGTACACCTCGCCGAGCGCCTCGTCGGCGCCGACTGTGCTCGCCGGCGCCTCGTGCACCTTCGTGAAGTGGAAGCCGAGGAGCTCGCCGGTCGCGGTGTCCCACGCGAGCAGCACGCCGTCGGCGTCGAACCAGGACTCGGCCTCGATCTCCTCGACGTCGGCGCCCGTCCAGCCGCTCTGCTCGGGGTGCCAGGAGAACGCCCGGTTGTTGACGGCGACCACGGCGTCCTCGTCCTGCCCGACCCGCAGCGGGCGGATGGCCACGCCCTCGGGCACGGCCAGGGCGGGCAGCGGCGGCGCCTCGTGGCCCGGGGCAGGCCGCCGCATCCGCCACAGCTCGCGGGCGCGCCGGCGTCCCGCGTGCTCCGCGAGCCGGGCGGCGCCGGGGGAGTCGCCGTGCGCCCAGAACCGTGCGGCCGGGGCGGCCGCGAGCACGGCGTCGACGAGGGCCGTCCCGATCCCCTGGCGGCGGTGCCGGGGATGGACGGCGAGCTCGGCCACCGGGTCGTCGGGGTGCTCGCCGTCGACCAGCGCGTGGCCGGCCAGGTCGGCGCCGGCGCGCGCCACCAGGTGGCGCGTCGTGGCCCGGCCGTGCCCGCCCCCGAGCGCGGCGATGTCGCGGCGGGCGGGCTCGGCGTAGGCGTCGACACCGTCCGCCGCGGCGACCGCGGCCGCGAGGGAGCGGACGTCGTCGCCGTCCTGCGGTCCGGCCTCCGACACCTCGATCGTCACGGGACCGGACCGTAGCGGCCCGCGCTCGACCTCCGTCAGACCCCGCGCGCCCAGGCCGCCGGGCGGACCACCCGCGCGTCGTCCCAGGACCCGGACGACCGCGGCACCGGGGTCGCGGGGAGGCCGCGACCCGGGCCGCCCGGGCCGTCGTCCTCGTCGGCCCCGTCGCGGTCGCCGTCCGCGTCGTCGGTGACGGCGCGGCTGCCGGCGAGCACGCCGCGCACCGGCCGCACGAACTTGTAGCCGACGTTGCGCACGGTGCCGATGAGCTGCTCGTGCTCGCTGCCGAGCTTCGCGCGCAGGCGCCGGACGTGGACGTCGACCGTGCGGGTGCCACCGAAGAAGTCGTACCCCCAGACCTCCTGCAGCAGCTGGGCGCGGGTGAAGACGCGCCCCGCGTGCTGCGCGAGGTACTTGAGGAGCTCGAACTCCTTGTAGGTGAGGTCGAGCGGGCGCCCGCGCAGGCGGGCGGTGTACGTGGCCTCGTCGATGACGAGCTCACCCAGCACCAGCGCACCCTCGGCCCCGGCGCCGTCGGAGGCGCGGCGGGCCCGCAGCAGCCGCAGGCGGGCGTCGACCTCGGCCGGCCCGGCGCCGGGCAGCAGCACCTCGTCGACCCCCCACTCGAGGGAGACGGCGACGAGGCCGCCCTCGGTGAGGATGGCGATCACCGGGACGTCGAGGCCGGTGGAGCCCAGCAGGCGGCAGAGGCTGCGGGCGGCGGCGAGGTCGTGGCGGGCGTCGACCAGCACGGCGTCGTGCGGACCGGCATCGAGCAGGGCCGCGACCTCGGGGGCCGCGGTCCGGAGTCCGTGGGGTAGCAGGGCCAGCGACGGCAACACTGACGTCGGCTCGGGGTCGGCGGTGAGCAGCAGCAGCTCCACGCGTGTCTCCCTCCGCGATCGTGCGTCGAACGATAGACCAGTTCACCGCGCCGTCACCCGGCCGCGCGTTCCATGTCACGTCGGCGGACCCGATCGGCCGCGGGCGACCGATCGGGCCTCGGCTCGGCCCGTCGACCGGGCGGGACGGCGTGCGGGCTAGGCTCGCGCGGTTCCCTCGCCGCGGTCCGCGCCGTCTGGCCCGTCGCACCGCCGGGGGACGTCGTGCGGGGCGGGGGCCCATGAGTCAGCGCTGGGGTCGGCGCAGGGGGTGGAGGAACGGTGTCGGGCTGGGTGCTCGTGGTCGTCGCGGCCCTGGTGGTGGCGCTCCTGGCCGGCCTCGCGGTCGCGCTCGTACGGCTCCGGCGGCGGGGCGAGCCGGCCCCACTGTCCGTACCGTCCGCGCCCCCGGAGGACCCGGGTCCGGAGGGCACCCGCCGCGACCTGCGGGCCGTCTCGCCGCAGCCCGGCACGCGGGTCAGCGGCGTGCTGCCGCGCGACCTGGCCGCGCCGCCCGGCGGGCTCGCGCTGCTCCAGCTGTCGTCGCAGTTCTGTGCCGACTGCCGCGCCTCGCGGTCCGTCCTCACCGACGTCGCGTCCGAGCACCCGGGCGTCACCGTCCGCGAGGTGGACGTCGCGACGCGGCCCGAGCTCGTCCGGCTGCTGGGCATCCGGCGCACGCCGACGACGCTCGTCGTCGACCCGGCGGGCGTCGAGCTCGCCCGCACCGTCGGGGTCCCGCGCCGGGCCGACCTGCTGGGCACGCTGGCGCCGTTGCGCCGCACGGGCTGACGATGCGTGCCGTCCGGGTGACATCACGCTCGGTCCCTGCCCGATTCTTCGGTAGCGTGGCGCCCGTGGACGGAGGGCTCACCCAGCGGCGCGCGATCGACCTGTGCCGCGTCGACTCCAGCCTCTGTCGCTGACCGGACCGGACCTCGTCGCGTCCGGACCCGTCCACATCCTGGTCATCCCCGGTGTGTCCGCTGGTCCCGGCCGCGTGTGTCCGCCCCGCACCCCGTCCGAGAACGCCGATGTACATCCACGAGGAGCACCACACATGAGCCGCCAGGACGTCCTGGTCAGTGCCGACTGGGCCGAAGAGAACCTCGACGCCGCCAACACGGTCTTCGTCGAGGTCGACGAGGACACGACCGCCTACGAGGGTGGCCACATCCCCGGCGCGGTCAAGCTCGACTGGAAGACCGAGCTGCAGGACCCGGTCCGCCGCGACTTCGTCGACAAGGCGGGCTTCGAGCAGCTGCTGTCCTCGAAGGGCATCAGCAACGACGACACCGTCATCCTCTACGGCGGGAACAACAACTGGTTCGCCGCCTACGCGTACTGGTACTTCAAGCTCTACGGCCACCAGGCCGTCAAGCTGCTCGACGGCGGTCGCAAGAAGTGGGAGCTCGACGGGCGCAAGCTCGACACCGAGGTCCCGCAGCGCGAGAAGACGCAGTACTCCGCCCAGGAGCAGGACACCTCGATCCGCGCGTTCCGCGACGAGGTCGTCAACGCCATCGGCACCAAGAACCTCGTCGACGTCCGGTCGCCCGACGAGTTCTCCGGCAAGCTCCTCGCGCCGGCGCACCTCCCGCAGGAGCAGGCTCAGCGCGGTGGCCACATCCCGTCGGCGCTCAACGTGCCGTGGTCGAAGGCCGCCAACGAGGACGGCACGTTCAAGTCGGACGACGAGCTGCGCGCGCTCTACTCCGAGCAGGGCCTCGACTCCTCGCGCCCGACCATCGCGTACTGCCGCATCGGCGAGCGCAGCTCGCACACCTGGTTCGCGCTGCACGAGCTGCTGGGCGAGCAGGACGTCAAGAACTACGACGGCAGCTGGACCGAGTACGGCTCGCTGATCGGTGTGCCGATCGAGACGGGGAGCGGTTCCTGATGTGCAGCGCCCCTGAGCAGACCGCCGAGCTGCCGGCCGGCACCGACCTGTCGAAGGAGTCGGTGCTCGTCGGGAAGGTGACCTCCGGCGGCTCGCCCGTCAGCGGCGCCTACGTCCGTCTCCTCGACGGCACGGGCGAGTTCACCGCCGAGGTCGTGTCCTCGGCGTCCGGCGACTACCGGTTCTTCGCCCGCCCCGGCACCTGGACCGTCCGCGCTCTCTCGCGCTCCGGCAACGGCCAGACCGAGGTGTCCGTCGGCGGCCCCGGCCTGTTCACCAACCAGGTCGAAGTCGCGAGCTAGAGGTTTCCCGTCGCCGCCCGTCCCGCCTCCCGAGGCGGGGCGGGCGGTGTCGTTAGGGTGGACCGGTGGCGTGGTTCTACACGGTCCTGCTCGCGGCCTGCAGCGCCGGGATCCTGGGCGCCGGGGTCGCGCTGACGAGGCGCCTCTTCCGCGACGAGGTCCTGATCGCCGAGGAGGAACGATGAACGCGCCGTACAGCTCGGCCGACGGGGCCGACGGCGACCTGCCCGAGGGCAGCACCGGCAACGAGGCCATCCGCGCCGCCGAGGAGCGCGCCGCGCACACCCGCGACGCGAACGTCCCGCAGTGGCCGGACCTGCCGATCCCGAACGACACCGCGAACCTGCGGCTCGGGCCGGACCTCAACGACGCCCTGCTCGGCCTGCTGCCGCTCGTCGGGGTGTGGCGCGGGGAGGGCGAGGTGGTCTACCCGACCATCGACGGGCCCTTCCACTTCGGCCAGCAGATCACCGTCGCCCACGATGGCCGGCCGTTCCTGTCGTGGGAGTCGCGCTCCTGGATCCTCGACGGGCCCGGCGGGGAGGTCGTGCGGCCCGCGGCCCGCGAGGTCGGCTGGTGGCGCCCGCAGCCCGACGGCACGATCGAGCTGCTGCTCGCCCACCAGACCGGGATCATCGAGCTGTACTACGGCTCGAGCCGCACCCAGACGTCGTGGGAGCTGCAGACCGACGCGATCGCCCGCACGTCCACGGCCAAGGAGGTCAACGGGGCGACGCGGCTCTACGGCATCGTCGACGACGGCGACCTCGCGTACGTCGAGGAGCGCGCCATGGTCGGCCAGCCGCTGCAGCCGCACACCTCCGCGCGCCTCCGACGCGTCGCCGGCTGACCCCACCGTGGAGGTCCGGCCCGCCGGCCCGGAGGCTCTGATCGTCGACCTCGACGGCCTGGGCGCCGTCGCCGCCGTGGGTGCCGCCCTGCGCGGCGCGCTCGACCGCGGCGAGCTGCCCGGCGTCGTCGACGTCGTCCCGGCCGCCCGCACGGTGCTGGTCACCGCGCCGGGCGACCGGGGGGCGCTGGCGGCGGTCCGGGTCCTGCTCCAAGGCGTCGACACCACGGCCGCGCCCGCCCGGGACGAGGCCGGGTCGGTGGAGCTGCCGGTGGTGTACGACGGCGAGGACCTCGAGCTGGTGGCGCGGGACGCGGGCTGGTCGACCGACGAGGTCGTCACCGCCCACACCGGCGCCGAACTGACCGTCGCGTTCGGCGGCTTCGCGCCCGGGTTCGCCTACCTCACCGGGCTGCCCGAGGCGCTGCAACAGCCGCGGCTCGACACGCCGCGGCCGCGCATCCCGGCCGGCTCGGTGGGGGTGGCCGGCGAGTTCGGCGGGGTCTACCCGCGTACCTCGCCCGGTGGCTGGCGGCTGATCGGCCGGCTGACCGACGACGCCCCGACGCTGTTCGACCCCGACCGCGACCCGCCCGCGCTGCTCGTGCCCGGCACGACCGTCCGCTTCCGGGACGCCGGGTGACGCGCGAGCTCGTCGTCACCGAGGTCGGGCCGCAGGCGCTGGTGGTGGACCGCGGCCGTCCGGGGTGGGCGCACATCGGCGTCCCGCCGGCCGGGGCCCTCGACGGGCCGGCCCACGCGCTGGCCCAGCGGCTCGTCGGCAACCCGCCCGACGCCGCCGGCCTGGAGATCCTGCTCGGCGGGCTCGCGGTGCGGGCGACGGCGGCGCTCACCGTCGCCCTCACCGGCCCGCCCGGCGGCCTGCGGCTGCGGCGCGGGGGCGGCCCCGAGCGCGCCGTCGCCTCCCACCAGCCCGTCCACCTCGCGGCCGGCGACGTCGTCACCGTCCCGGCCCCGGGCTCGGGGCTGCGGGGCTACCTCGCCGTCGGCGGCGGCGTGGCCGTCGAGCCGGTGCTCGGCAGCCGCAGCGCCGACACGCTCTCCGGGCTCGGGCCGGCACCGCTCGCGGTGGGCGACCGCCTCCCCGTCGGCCCGCCGACGCCGATCCCACCGGTCGGGACGGGCGCGATCGGCGTCTCCACCGCCCCCGACGCGGTGGTGCTGCGCCTGCACCTGGGGCCGCGCGCCGACTGGATCGACGACGCCGCCGGGGCGCTGCGCGCCGGGACGTGGACCGTCGCGCCCACCGGCGACCGCGTCGGCGTCCGCCTCGAGGGGCCGCCGCTCGCGCGGGCCGACGACCGCCAGGGCGAGGAGCTGCGCAGCGAGGGACTGGTCGGCGGCGCGGTGCAGGTGCCGCCCGACGGGCAGCCGGTGGTCTTCCTCGCCGACCACCCGACGACCGGCGGCTACCCCGTGGTCGGCGTGGTGGACCCGGCCGAGCTGGCGGCGTTCGCCCAGCTGCGTCCCGGCTCGTCGGTGCGGTTCTCGCCGGTCGCGGCGCCGTCGGGGCCCTGAGGCCCGGGCAGCAGGCCGAGCCCGCGCGCGACGACCGTCGCGAGCCGCTCCTCGTCGATGCCCACCAGGTGCGCGACCTGGGACGGGGTGAGCCCTGCACGCAGCAGCGCCGTGACGTCCCGCTCGCCGGGAGCAGCGCCCCCGTCGCCCGCCGCCGCGAGCGCCGCCACCGCGGCCTCCGGGTCCCGCAGGAGCACGGCGAGCAGGCGGTCCTTCGCGGCGTCGGTCCGGGCGTCGGTCCCGTCGTCCCCGGTGCCGGTCGCCGTGGCGGGGGTCGGGGCCGGGGTCGCGTCCGGGACCGTCTCCTCGGGCTCGGGCTCCGGCGCGCCGTCGGTGTCCGTGGCGGCGTGGCGGGGCCGGTGGTCGGCCGGGCGCTCCGGGGTCCCGGTCGTCTCCGGCTGCTCCTCCGTCAGACCGGCCCGCACGGCGTCGACGTCGAGGGGGTCGGTGCGCGGCTCCGCGTAGGACGCCGCGGCCGTGGGCGCCGGGGTGTCCGGGAGGTTGGACACCGGCGTGCGGGAGCCGTCGCGCTCCGGTGCCGGCTCGGTCCAGACGGCCTCCGGATCGGCCCGCCCCGCCTCGAGCGCAGGGGGCGGCCACGCGGCCGCGGCGGCCGCCCGGCGGGCACGCCGGCGGCGCACCCCGGACACGACGATGAGCAGCAGGGCGAGCGCCAGGAGGACGGCGGCCACGACGATCCACGTGATCGGCGACTCGAGCACGCGCATGACCGCAGACAGTACGCCGTCCGGGCGCGGCCCGGCGGGTCGTCCGATCACCGACCGTCGGACGAGGTCACCCGTCTGCCGCACGCTCCGGGGACGGAGCGGCCGGACGGGTCGCGGCACCCGACGGCTGGGCGCCCTCGGTCACCTCGACCGCGTTGCCGTCGGTGTCGGCGTCGACGGCGGCGCCGTCGGCGGGGGTGGCCGCGACGGCGACGGTGTCGTCCACGCCGCTCCCGACCGTGCCGTCGGTCCCGTCGCCCGACGGGCCCGCGGCCGGGTGCGGTGCCTCGATCGTCGGCTCCCCCGGCGACATCGCGCCGGGCGGCCCGCCGGGGCGGCCCGCGAACGCCGCGGGCGGGCGGGGTCCGGGGCCGGGCGGGCCCGGTGGGCGGGCGGCCCGGACGCCGGCCGCACCGGGCCGGACACGATCTCGTCGAGCCGCCCGCGCAGGCGGACGAGCTCGTCGACGACGGCGTCGCGCTGCGCCCGCAGCTCGGCCAGGGCCGCGCGGGACTCGGCGTGCTCGGCCAGCAGCGACTCGGCGGCCTTGCTGCGGACCAGCTGGGCCTCCTGCTCGGCGGCCTGCAGGATGCCGCGCAGGCGGTCGTTGAAGGCGCCGACCATGTCCGGGCTCCCGGCGTTCCCGGGCTCCTGCTCCTCCGGGGGCGCCGAGCGCCGGGCCTCGGGGATGGTGTCGGAGAGCCGGCTCGCGAGGGCCGCCGCGTCCGGGCCGGGAGCGCTGCGCCGGCGCTCCCGCACCGCGAGCTGGGCACGCAGCTGGGCGTTCATCCGCCGCAGGCCGCTGACGTGCTCGTCGACCTGGCGGCGGTCGTAGCCCCGCAGCACGACGTCGAAGTGCGGACCCGGGGCGTCCTCCTCGACGCCCGAGAGATCCAGGTAGTGCTCGGCGTCGGGCGGTGTGCGTCCCTGCTCACCGGTCGTCATCATCACCTGCCTGGAGGCCGCGTGCGCGGAGCGCCGGGTGTGGGCGCGAGTCGTCCCGATCGTAGGGACCGGTGCGGGACCGCGCACGGAGCCGCACCAGCCGGGCACACCGCGTGCACCCGTCGGAGGACCCCTCGACGGGCCTACCATCGACGGGGTGGACACCGAACTGCGGCAGACGCTGCACCGCCGCGGCCTGCGCATGACCCCGCAGCGCCAGCTGGTGCTCGACGCCGTCTCCGAGCTCGGTCACGCCACGCCGGAGGCGATCTGCACCCGGGTGCAGCAGACCGCGCCCGCGGTGAACATCACCACGATCTACCGGACACTGGACCTGCTCGAGCAGCTCGGGGTGGTGCGCCACACGCACCTCGGGCACGGGGCGCCCACCTACGCGACGTCCGAGCACGAGCACGTCCACCTCGTCTGCCACCACTGCGGCCGCGTCGACGAGATCGACGTCGACACGCTCGACGAGCTGTCCGCCGCCCTGCACGAATCCCACGGATTCCGCCTGGACGCCACCCACGTCGCGCTGTCGGGCACCTGCCGCGACTGCGCCGCCCGCGCCGATGCCGAGCTCGCGGAGGACGCGCCGTGACCATCTCCCCCTCCTTCGACGAACCGGGCGCCGTCGCCCACCAGCCCGCCGGCGACGACGACGCCGGTCCGCTGCTCGACGCCGCCGTGCCCGCCCACTACGGCGATCCCTTCGGCGAGCAGCGCGCGATGACGCGCCGTGCCGCCGTGGTCGACCGCTCGCACCGCGGGGTGCTGCGCATCACCGGCCCGGAGCGGCTGAGCTGGCTGCACCTCCTGATCTCCCAGCAGGTCGCGGACCTGGCCGACGGCGCCGGCACGGAGGGCCTCGTCCTCGACGCCCAGGGCAGGGTCGAGCACCACGCCGTCATCGCCCACGTCGACGACACCCTGTGGCTCGACGTCGAGCCCGGCCGGGCCGCGGACCTCGCCACCTACCTCGACCGCATGCGCTTCTGGTCGCAGGTCGAGGTGGCGGACGCGACGGACGAGTGGGCCGTGCTGTCGGTCGTCGGGCCGGCCGTCGACGAGGTGCTCACCGCCGCCGGCGTCGCCGCTCCGCAGGGGGACCACGCGTCGCTCGCCCTTTCCGGCGGCGGCGTGGTGCGCCGGATGCCGTGGCCGGGGCCGGGCCCCGACGCGGCGGTCGACCTGGTCGTGCCGCGCGCGGAGCTCGGCGCGTGGTGGTCGCGGCTGCGCGGCGCCGGCGCCCGGGCGGCCGGGCACGACGCCTTCGAGGCGCTGCGGGTCTCGTCGCTGCGCCCGCGCCTCGGTCTCGACACCGACGAGCGCACGATCCCCCACGAGATGGGCTGGATCGGCTCGGCGGTCCACCTGCAGAAGGGCTGCTACCGCGGGCAGGAGACGGTGTCGCGGGTCGCCAACCTCGGCCGCCCGCCGCGCCAGCTCGTGCTGCTGCACCTGCAGTCCGGCGACGACCCGCTGCCCCCGCCCGGCACCCCGGTGCTGGCGGCCGAGGGCGGCCGCGCGGTCGGCCGGATCGGCAGCGCGGTGCGCCACCACGAGCTGGGGACGGTCGCGCTCGCGCTGCTCAAGCGGTCGGCCGTCGCCGGGGGCGCGGAGCTGTGGGTGGCACCCGACGACGCCGACGGGACCGGCCTCGTGCCCGGCCCGGCGGCCGTCGACCCGGACTCGATCCCGCCGGACACCGGCGAGCCGCCGGGGCGGGCGGCGATGCGGCGACTCAAGGGGTGACCGAGCTGCTCGGTCCGGACGACGTCGCCGCGGCCGCCGTGGTGCTCGACGGGGTCGCGGCGCGCACCCCGGTCGAGGACCTCGACGGCGACCTCGCCGGCCTGGCCGTCAAGCGTGAGGACCTCCAGCCGATCGGCGCGTTCAAGCTGCGCGGCGCGTTCCACGCCGCGAGCCGGCTCGACGACGGGCGCCGGGCCGCCGGCCTCGTCACCCACTCCTCGGGCAACCACGGCCGCGCCCTGGCCTGGGTCGCGCGACGGCTCGGCGTGGCCGCCACCGTGGTCGTCCCCGACGACGCGGTCGAGGCCAAGGTCGCGGCGATGGCCGCGCTGGGGGCCCGTCTCGTGCGCGTCCCGGCCGACGAGCGCGAGTCCGCCGCCGCGGCCGTCGCCGCCGAGACCGGCGGGGCGCTCATCCCGCCCTACGACCACCGCGACGTCATCGCGGGCCAGGGCACCGTCGGGGCCGAGATCCTCGCCGACCGGCCCGACGTCGAGCAGGTCGTCGTCCCGGTCGGCGGCGGGGGCCTCATCAGCGGCATCGCGGCGGCGCTGCGCGGCTCGGGGGTCCGCGTCGTCGGCGCCGAGCCCGAGCTCGCGGGCGACGCGGCCGCGAGCAAGCGGGCCGGGGAACGGGTGCGGTTCGCGCGCGAGCAGGTCGCCGCCACGGCCGCCGACGGCCTGCGCTCCACCGTCCTCGGCGAGCTGACCTGGCCGCACGTCCGCGACCTCGTCGCGGAGGTCGTCACGGTGTCCGAGGAGGAGATCGCGGAGGCCACCCGCCGGCTGCACCGCGCGGGGGTGCCGTGCGAGGCCAGCGGCGCGGTGGCCACCGCGGCCTGGCTCGCGCTGCCCGACGGCGACCGTTCCCGCCGCACCGTCGCCGTCGTCAGCGGCGGCAACGTCGACCCGACGTGGCTGGCGGGCGTGCTCGGCGGCGGACGGTCGGTGCCGACGTCCGGGTGACCCGGGAGCCCACCGGCGACCGGCGCGCGCGCCGGGAGCACCTCTCGACGCGCCGACCCGGGTGCGGGATGACATCCCCCACCCGTGTCCCGCACCATGGGGAGCCATGATCGAGTTCCGGCAGGGCGGTCGTCGACGCCTCGACCGCGTGCTCGACCCCGCCTTCCTCGCCGACCTGGGCACCTGCCCGCTGGACGACGTGCGGTCGAAGCGGGACGACGCGGCCCAGGAGGAGACGGACCTGTCCTACCTGCGGCGGCTGCTGCACGCGCGCATGGACATCGTCCGCTTCGAGCAGCGGCGGCGCACCGCCACGGCCGAGGGCGGGGAGGAGCCGTCGCTGGTCGACGAGCTGCCCCGCATCCTGGCCGACAACGCGCTCGGACCGTCCGCGGGCCGCGGCCGGCACCACACCGTCCAGCCCTCGCGCGCCGAGTCGCACCGCCGCCACGTCGAGGCGCTGCTCGCCGACACCGGGCTCTCCGACGTCGCGACGCTCTCCGACGACGACCTCACCGCCGCCGCCCGCGAGTACGCCCAGGAGGAAGCGTCGGTCTCCGAGCACCGCGGCCGGGTGCAGCAGGTGATGGACGCGTGCAACGACGAGCTGGGCCGCCGCTACCGCGAGGGCTCGGCCTCGGTCGACGACCTGCTGCGCCGCGAGCGCGAAGGCGCCTAGCCACCCGTCTCCTCCCGGGTTACTGGCTGGTATCGCTCGCTCAGCGAGCGATACGAGCCAGTAACCGCCGAGGGCCCGTCAGTTCGCGCGCTGGTGGACGGCCACGGCGGCCCAGAAGTCGCGCAGGCGCCGGTAGCACGCCATCGCCCGCTCGGCGTCGCCCGCGCGGAGGGCATCGAGCGCCTCGGTGACGTCCTCGGCCGAGGTGTCGGCCGCCAGCACCTGGTCGTCCATCAGCGCGACCAGCCCGCCGTAGTCGAGCTCGACCAGCGAGCCGGCGTCGAAGTGCCGCAGCCAGCGGGCGGTGTCGCGCAGCACGTCCGACGGGCCGTCGTCGCCGAGGGTCTCGGTCAGCAGGTCGGCGCCCGCGTCCGCCCGGGCGAGCGTGTCGGCCATCGACATCCGCCAGTAGCAGCGCCGGGTCGGCGCCTCCGGCGCGGTGACGGCGTCGTCGCTGGGCAGCACGAGGACGCGCTCGGCCGGGTCGACGAGCGCGAACCACGGCAGCGGCACGGTCCAGGTGGCCGAGACGATGTGGGTGGCGGCGTCGCCCAGCTCGGCGACGACGGCCTCGGCGCGCGAGCGCACCGCGGACTCCTCGACGGGCAGGGCGGCGGCCCGCAGCACCGGCTGCTCGCTGCTCAGGAACCCG
The DNA here is from genome assembly GCF_039542135.1 of Actinomycetospora chlora. NCBI lineage: Bacteria > Bacillati > Actinomycetota > Actinomycetes > Pseudonocardiales > Pseudonocardiaceae > Actinomycetospora > Actinomycetospora chlora. The sequence continues at coordinate 65,123 of NZ_BAABHO010000002.1, read as the reverse complement.
ACGAGCGCGGCGGCGGCCCGGGGGCGCGTCTCGAGGGGGCAGACGAGCGTCGTCGGGCCGAACGGCTCCTGCCCCGGTCCGCCCGGGCCGTCGGCGAGCAGCACGTCGGCCGGGCCGTCGTAGGAGGTGCCGTCGGCGCGCTCGCCGGGCAGCAGGCGCGGCGGGACGCCCAGCTGTGCGCGGAGACACACATCACGATCGCGCCGCCCCGCGTCCACCGCCCGGACCGCTCCGCGCGCCAGACCGGCGCGCACCCGTGCCGCCAACGGTCCCTGCAGCGCACCCAGGGGTTCGTACACACGCAGGTAGCAGACGAAGGGGGCGGGCACGGGCGCCGATCGTGCCATGTCACGTCGCGACCCCGATCGGACACACGGTATTGTCGTGAGTACGAGAGTTACCTCAGATTTCAGGGGGCCGCCGGAGATGCTCCGGCCGCCCCCGCCCTGTGCGAGGGGGTCCAGCCATGGGACGCGGACGAGCCAAGGCCAAGCAGACGAAGGTGGCCCGAGAGCTCAAGTACAGCTCCCCGAACACGGACTTCGACGCGCTGCAGCGCGAGCTGGGTAGCGGCGACGACCGCTTCTCCCCCCGCTCCGACGACGACGACACGGTCGACGCGCGCTGGGGCGAGTACAGCTACGACGAGCGGTGACCGCTCCGTCGAGCTGACACGTCAGCCGGCACGGCTCCCGTCCGGGGGTGGCACGCTTCGCCGCCGCCCGGGCGGGTAACCGCGCCCGTCCACCGCTCACCACCGAGCGGTGCCGAGGCGCGAGGAGGCGGCCGTGAGCAAGTCGTTCAGCAAGGGCGACGACGTCAAGTGGAACTGGGGCCAGGGTCAGGCCGAGGCCACGGTCAAGGAAGTCCACACCGAGCGCGTCGAGCGCACCATCGACGGCAAGAAGAAGACGCGCAACGGCACCGACGACAACCCGGCCTACGTGCTGGAGCAGTCGAACGGCCAGACCGTGCTCAAGCTCCACTCCGAGCTCATGCCCGATGACTGAGACGGACTAGAAGCGGGGGTGGTCGCCGCGCAGCACCGCGTGGCCGGCGTCCACCGGCCCCTCGTCGTCGGTGGTCGCGCGCACCTCGCCCAGCACCCACGACGGCACGTGCTTGGCGGTCAGCACCGCCATCGCGCGGTCGACGTCGTCGGGCGGCAGCACCACGACCATGCCGACGCCCATGTTGAAGGTGCGCTCCATCTCCTCGCGGGTCACGCGCCCGCGGGAGGCGATGAGCTTGAACACCGGCGCCGGGGTCCAGGTGGTGCGGTCGAGATCGGCGGTGAGGCCCGCGGGCAGGACGCGCGCCAGGTTGGCGCACAGGCCCCCGCCCGTGACGTGCGCGAACGTGCGGACGTCGGTCTCGGCGGCGACGGCGAGGCAGTCGCGGGCGTAGATGCGGGTGGGCTCGAGCAGCTCGTCGCCGAGCGTGCGGCCGAACTCCTCGACGTGGCCGTCGAGCGACATCCGGCCGATCTCGAGCAGCACCTGCCGGGCGAGCGAGTAGCCGTTGGAGTGCAGGCCCGACGACGCCATGGCGACGACCGTGTCGCCCGGGCGCACGCGGTCGGGCCCGAGCATGCCGTCGGCCTCGACCACGCCGACGCCGGTGGCCGACAGGTCGTAGTGGTGGGGCTCCATCACGCCGGGGTGCTCGGCGGTCTCGCCCCCGAGCAGCGCGCAGCCGGCGAGCCGGCAGCCCTCGGCGATCCCCGCGACGATCTTCTCGACCTTCTCCGGCACGAGCTTGCCGATCGCCAGGTAGTCCTGGAGGAACAGCGGCTCGGCGCCGCAGACCACGAGGTCGTCGACGACCATGGCGACGAGGTCGCGACCCACCGTGTCGTGGCGGTCGGCGGCCTGGGCCACGGCGAGCTTGGTGCCGACGCCGTCGGTCGACGCGGCCAGCACCGGCTCCCGGTACTTCCCCGTCCGCAGCGCGAACAGCCCGGCGAACCCGCCGATGCCGCCGAGCACCTCGGGCCGCGTCGTGGACGCCGCCAGGGGCTTGAGCCGGTCGACGGCGCGCTCGCCGGCCGCGACGTCGACGCCCGCCGCGGCGTAGCTCGCGTGCGCGTCGTCGGGGGCGTCGGTCATCGTCGGGGAACCTCGCAGAGGGGTGGGGACGTCACCGGACGTCAGGGACGGCTGACGACGTCAGGGACGGCTGAGGGCGTCCTCGGCACCGTAGCCGGGACTGCCCAGCGCCACGGCCGCCCCGTTCCCGTTCCCGCGACCCGTGTGCACCACGGGACCGCCGGCGTCGCCGCCGTCACCGCAGCTGGCGCCCGTGACGTCCTCGAGCAGGTGCTTGCCCACCATCGCGTCCTCGGGCAGGGCGATGGGGTACTCGCCGGAGAAGCAGGCCGTGCACAGCCGCGAGCGCGGCTGGTCGGTGGCCGCGACCAGGCCCTCCTGCGAGATGTAGCCCAGGCTGTCGGCGCCGACCGAGCGGCGCACGCCCTCGTCGTCGAGGCCGTTGGCGATGAGCTCGGCCCGCGACGCGAAGTCGATGCCGTAGAAGCAGGGCCAGCGCACGGGCGGGCTGGCGATGCGCACGTGCACCTCGAGGGCGCCGGCCTCGCGCAGCATCCGCACCAGGGAGCGCTGGGTGTTGCCGCGGACGATCGAGTCGTCGACGACCACGAGGCGCTTGCCGCGGATGATCTCGCGCAGGGGGTTGAGCTTGAGCCGGATGCCCAGCTGGCGGATGGTCTGCGAGGGCTGGATGAAGGTGCGCCCCACGTAGGCGTTCTTGACCAGGCCCTGGCCGTAGGGGATGCCGGAGCCCTCGGCGTAGCCGATCGCGGCCGGCGTGCCCGACTCGGGCACCGGGATCACCAGGTCGGCCTCGGCCGGGTGCTCGGCGGCGAGCCGTCGGCCGATCTCGACGCGCGCCGAGTGCACGCCCCGGCCGGAGATCGAGGTGTCGGGCCGGGCGAGGTAGACGTACTCGAAGATGCAGCCCTTGGGCTCGGGCGCGGCGAAGCGGGAGCTGCGCAGGCCCTCGGCGTCGATGGCGATGAGCTCGCCGGGCTCGACCTCGCGCACGAACGACGCGCCGACGATGTCCAGCGCGGCGGTCTCGGAGGCGACGACCCAGCCGCGGTCGAGCCGGCCGAGCACCAGGGGCCGGACCCCGTGGCGGTCGCGGGCCGCGTAGAGCGTGGTCTCGTCGCAGAAGGCGAGGCTGAAGGCGCCCCGCAGGTCGGGCAGCAGGCGCAGGGCCGCCTCCTCGACGCCGAGATCGGCCGCGCTGTCGGCCAGCAGGCCGGTGACGACGTCGGAGTCGGTGGTGGCGCCGTCGAGCGCGGATCGCCCGCGACCGTGCACGCCCCGGCCGCCGTGCCGGGCCGCCTGCTCGTCGCGCCGGCGGAAGAGCTCGGCGGTGTTGACGAGGTTGCCGTTGTGGCCGAGCGCGAGGCCCGTGCCGGCCGCGGTGGTGCGGAACGTCGGCTGGGCGTTCTCCCAGGTGGGAGACCCCGTCGTCGAGTAGCGGGTGTGCCCGACCGCGAGGTGCCCGCGCAGCGACGAGAGCGTCTGCTCGTCGAAGACCTGGCTGACCAGCCCGAGGTCCTTGAACACGACGATCTGGCGGCCGTCGCTGACCGCCATGCCGGCGGCCTCCTGGCCGCGGTGCTGCAGGGCGAACAGGCCGAAGTAGGTGAGCTTCGCGACCTCCTCGCCGGGCGCCCAGACACCGAAGACGCCGCACTCCTCCTTGGGGCCCTCGTCGAAGGCCGGAGGTGAGCCCTGCGCGGGCTCGGTGGCGGGAGACGGTGTTGCCGTGGGCCGAGGATCGCTTCCGGCTGGGTCCACCGGGACGGCTCCTTGTCGACGGTGATGCCACGAGGCGTGCCGCGCCCAGACTACGCGCCGGTACCCGGCGCCGGGGCCCCCGCGCGCCGGGCGGGGCGCGATCCCCGTCTCAGGCGGGCCCGGCTCAGCGGGTGCGCAGGGCGGCCAGCGGCGCCCCGCGGCGCACGAGGTCGGCGACGTCCGCGGCCGGGAGCGCCGGGGCGAACAGCCAGCCCTGGCCCTCGTCGCAGCCGAGCGCGCGCAGCCGCGCCGCCTGCGGCGCGGTCTCGACGCCCTCGGCGGTGACGGTGAGGTCGAGGGCGTGACCGAGCGCGACGAGGGTGCCGACGATGCGCTCGTCGACCTCGTCGGAGAGCTCCTCCTCGCGCAGCCCCTCGCCGAACGAGCCGTCGAGCTTGATCACGTCGACGGGCAGCTTGCGCAGGTAGGAGAGGTTCGAGTAGCCGGTGCCGAAGTCGTCGACGGCGATGCGCACGCCGAGGGCGCGCAGCCCGTCGAGCGCCTTGAGCGGGGCGCCCTCGTCGGTGGTCAGGGCCCGCTCGGTGAGCTCGACCTGCAGCCGGTGCGACGGTAGGCCCGTGCGCTCGAGCAGCGCGCCCACCTCGGCCACCAGGCCCGGCTCGAGCAGCTGGCGCGGGGCGACGTTGACGCTGACGAACGGGGCGGCGTCGCCGAACTCGGCGTACCAGTCGCGGGCGTCGCGGCAGGCCGTCTCGAGCACCGTGCGGCCGAGCGCCACGATGACCCCGGTCTCCTCGGCGGGCTCGATGAACAGCGAGGGCGAGAGCACGCCCAGGCGGGGGTGCTGCCAGCGCACGAGGGCCTCGACGCCGCGCACGCGGTGGTCGGCGAGCGAGACCAGCGGCTGGTAGAGCACGAAGAACTCGCCGTGCGAGACCGCCGAGGGCAGCGCGGCCGAGAGCGAGAACCGGGCCGTCTCGGCCTCGTCGCGACCGGGATCGTGGACGGCGAAGCGGCCGCGGCCCTCGGCCTTCGCGGTGTAGAGCGTGATGTCCGCGGCACGCATCAGGTCCGACGCCGTGGTCTCGGTGACGGCCTGCTCGACCAGGCCCATGCTCGCGCCGACCACGAGCTCCTGGCCGGCCAGCCGCACCGGCGGCGAGAGCGCGGCCAGCACCCGCTCGGCCAGGGCGACCAGGCCGTCGACGCCGTGGGAGTCCTCCACGAGCACGACGAACTCGTCACCGCCGGTGCGGGCCACCAGCTCGCCCTCGCCGGCGCACTCCTCGAGCCGGCGGGCGACCTCCTGGAGCATGGTGTCGCCGACGTCGTGCCCCAGGCTGTCGTTGATGGTCTTGAAGCCGTCGAGGTCGAGGAAGCAGACGCCGATCCGCCGCGTCGAGCCCGGCCGGGTCTCGGTGAACACGCGCTCGAGGCGCTCGGTGAGGCGGGCGCGGTTGGCCAGGTCGGTCAGCGGGTCGTGGTAGGCCTGGTAGGCGAGGTGCGCCTGGAGGCGGTGCCGGTCGGTGACGTCCTCGAGCATCGCCAGCTGGTAGGCCGGGCGGCCCTCCTCGTCGCGCACCAGCGAGAGCGTCAGGTGGCCGACGATCTCCTCGCCGTTGCGGCGGAAGAAGCGCTTCTCGACGCGGAAGTTGTCGATCTCGCCGCGCAGCAGGCGCTCGTAGAACTGCCACACCGAGGGCGCGTCGTCGGGGTGGGTGAGGTCGCCGACCGTCAGGCGCCGGAACTCGTCGACCGTGTGCCCGAACATCCGCGTCAGGGCCGGGTTGACCTCGAGGATCCGGCCCTGCATGTCGCCCAGGCCGATGCCGATCGCGGCCTCGTGGAACATGGCGCGGAACCGTGCCTCGCTCGCGTGCAGCGCCTGCTCGGTGTGGTGGCGCGCCACGAGCACGGCGCGGCGGATGGCCTCCTGCTCGTCGAGCGTGCGGTCGCGCAGCGCGGCTGCGTAGCCCGCGGCGAGCGTCGCCGTCAGGGCGTGCACCGCCGGCGTCACCTCGGGGCCGTAGAGCGCCGGCAGCCGCTCGGCCAGCAGGACCAGCGTCCGCTCGACCGTCTCGGGGCCCGTGAAGTGGGCCGCGACGAGCCGGCGGCCGATCGCGGCGCCGGCGGCGGGGCGCGGCGGGTCCGCCCGCACGGCGTCCACCACCCGCTCCGCCAGCTCCCGCAGGTGCGCCTGGAGCTCGTCGGACGCCATCGACACGTAGCTCGTGCCCTCGACCTCGTCCGCCCACGCGGCGGCGAGGTCGTCGATCGGGTCGGCGTCCGGCACGGCGGACAGGGGCTCAGTCACGACGCCCCACGGCGGCGTAGCCGGTGAAGCGTTCGGGGTGCTCGAGCGTGGCCGACGGGTTCTCCGGCCGCCACTCGGGCAGGAACACGATGCCCGGCTCGATGATCGAGAAGCCCTGCAGCAGGCCCGCCACCTCGTCGCGCGAGCGCATCGTCATCGGCGTCGCGGTGCGGCGGTAGAGCGACTGGTGCTCGTCGGCCCGGTCCGGCGCGCCGTCGGCGCTCGCGTGGCTGACGACGAGGTGGCTGCCCGGGGCCAGCGCCTCGCGGTACCGGGCGAGCACCTCCGCCGGGCGGCGCTCGTCGCCCACGAAGTGCAGCAGCGCGACGACCAGCAGCCCGACCGGTCGTGAGAGGTCGAGCAGCGAGCGCGTCACGGGGTCGCCGAGCACGGCGTCGACGTCGACCATGTCGGCCTGGACGACGCCGGTGCGCGGGTCGTCGGCGAGCAGGGCGCGGGCGTGGGCGACGGCCACGGGGTCGATGTCGACGTACACGACGTGCGCGTCCGGCCGCTCGGCCTGGGCCACCTCGTGCACGTTGCCCACGGTCGGGATGCCGGAGCCGATGTCGAGGAACTGGTCGATGCCGCGGTCGGTCAGGTGGCGGACCGCCCGGCGCATGAACGCGCGGTTGGCCTGCATGATCCGGGGCAGCTCCGGCCAGTCGGCCACCGCCCGCGCGGCCATCTCCCGGTCGGCCGCGAAGTTGTGCAGCCCGCCCAGGTAGTAGTCGTAGACGCGCGCGGCGCTCGGACGGTCGACATCGACCTCGTCGGGTGCCCAGCTCGGCCGATCCACCGGGCCTCCCCTCCCACACCCTCACGACCCACCGCCCGTGGCGCGCCCGGCCGTCACCGTCCGGACACGGCGATGATACGGGCGATACCGCCTGGGCTCAGGGCTTCTCACACGTTCGATGCACGTCAACCACCGGGAGCCATCGCGCGATCTCGCCGGCGCGGTGCCCCGACGCGGAGACGCGGTCCGCGGCACCGTCCCAGCTCAACAGGCCCAGCGCGAGCGCGAGCCACGTCGCGGGATCGGTCTCGACGACGTTGGGTGGCGTGCCCCGGGTGTGCCGGGGGCCCTCCACGCACTGCACGGCGCCGAACGGCGGCACCCGCACCTCCACCGAGTGGCCGGGCGCCGCGTGCTCCAGCGTGCGCAGTGACGAGCGCACCGCGGCGGCGAGGGCGGGCCGCGGTGGGCGCTCCGTGCCGTCGGGGTCGCGCACCCACGGGGCCACGGCGAGCAGCTCCGCGCGCACCTGCGCGGGGTCGGGCGCTCGGCGGGGCACGGTCGTCCAGCCTAGTGCCGGATCACGACCGGGGCGGGTGGAGCGCCGCGACACCGGCCAGGGCGAGGTCGATGCCGGCGAGGAACTGCTCGCGGTCGTCGTGCGCCCGCATCTGGCCGGCGACGGCGCGGGTGAAGGGGTAGGCGTCCGGGTCCAGGTCCTCCCACCCGCGCGCCATCTCACCCAGGATCGCGGCACGGTCGCCGCCGGGACCCACGACGCGGGCGTTGGCGGCGTTCTGGGCGGCGGCGCCGACGATGTACTGCACCAGCACCGACGCCACGGTGAACCACCGCCCGCGCGGCACGCCGAGCGCCCGCACCTGTTGCCCGACGCTCTCGAGCAGCCGGGGGTCCGTCGTCTGCCACGGCCCCGACGCGAGCTGGGCGGCGACCCACGGGTGCGCGTCGATGGCGTCGAAGAGGGCGAGGGCGACCGCCCGCAGCCGGTCGCCCGGCGCGCCGGCGGGGTCGGCGGCCAGCGCAGGGCTGACGACGGCGTCGGTGGCCGCGGCGAGCAGCTCGCCCTTGTTCGCGACGTGCCAGTAGATCGCGCCGGGGCCGGTGGCGAGCCGGTCGGTGAGCGCGCGGAAGGTCAGCCCGCCCTCGCCCGCGGCGTCGAGCAGCTCGACGGCGGCGTCGACGATGCGCTCGCGCGACAGCGACTCGGTCCGGCGGGGCACGAGGTCATGTTGACAGCTCTGGAGCGCCGTTCCAAGCTTGATTGGAACGACATTCCAGCGAGCTGCGGAGGTCCCCGTGCGCACTCCCGTCACGATCGTCGGCGCCGGCCTGGGCGGGCTGGTCCTCGCCCGTGTCCTGCACGTCCACGGCATCCCGGCCACGGTCCACGAGGCCGAACGATCACCCGACGAGCGCGCGCAGGGCGGCATGCTCGACATCCACGCCGAGAACGGCCAGCCCGCCCTCGAGGCCGCCGGCCTCACCACGGCGTTCCGCGGCCTCGTCCTCGAGGGGCGCGAGGCGATGCGCATCACCCGCCCGGACGGCACCGTCCTGCTCGACGTGCCCGACGAGGGGGACGGCGGGCGGCCGGAGGTCCAGCGCAGCGAGCTGCGCACGCTCCTGCTCGACGCGCTGCCCGCGGGCACGGTGCGGTGGGGCCACCGGGTCACCGGGGTCCGCGCGCTGGGCGGGGGCCGCCACGAGGTCGCGTTCGCCGACGGCGGCACCGAGGTGACCGAGCTGCTCGTCGGCGCGGACGGCGCCTGGTCGCGGGTGCGGCCGCTGCTGTCCGACGCGGTGCCGCGGTACGTCGGCCGCTCGTTCGTCGAGACCTGGCTCGTCGACGGCGACACCCGCCACCCCGCCGCGGCGGCGGCCGCCGGCGGCGGGTCGCTCATGGCGCTGGCCCCCGGCCAGGGCATCCAGGCCCACCGCGAGAAGGGCGGCACGCTGCACGCCTACGTCTCGCTCGACCGTCCCCGCGAATGGTTCGACGGCATCGACTTCGGCGACGCCGCCGGCGCGCGAGCGCGGATCGCGGCGGAGTTCGCGGGCTGGGCGCCCGAGCTGACCGCGCTGATCACCGACGCCGACACCCCGCCGGTGCTGCGCCCGCTGCACACGCTGCCGGTCGGGCACCGCTGGGAGCGCACGCCGGGCGTCACCCTGGTCGGCGACGCCGCGCACCTCGCGCCGCCGAACGGCGAGGGCGCCAACCTCGCGATGCAGGACGGCGCCGAGCTGGCCCAGGCCCTCGCCGCGCAGCCCGACGACGTCGAGTCCGCGCTCACCCGCCACGAGGAGGCGATGGTCGAGCGCGGCGCCGCGGCCGACGGCGCGGAGCTGCACGCGATGATGTTCGGCGACGACGCGCCGTACGGACTGATCAACGCGTTCGCGGGCGCGCACTAACGTGACCGGCGTGCCGCGCCTCCGCACCCTGGTCCTCGCCGGTGTCCTCGGGTTCGTGGCCGTCCAGGCCCGGCGGCTGTGGCTCGCCACCACGATGGAGACCGACCACGCGGCCTACTGGCGGCGGCGCCGGCGCAGTCCCGGTGACGTCCTGCTCGTCGCGCTCGGCGACTCGCTGGCCCAGGGCCTGGGCGCCGTGCACCCGGAGCGGTCGTGGGCGGGCCGGCTCGCCGACGCGATCGAGGCGCGCGACGGCGTGCGGGTGCGGGTCGTGAACCTCGGCGTCACGGGCGCGACCGTCGCCGAGCTCCGCGCCGGGCAGCTGCCCGCCGTACCCGACGGTTGGGACTCCCCGGACGCCGTCGTGGCGCTGGCGATCGGCACCAACGACGCGGCCCAGGACACTCCCGAGGACGACTTCCGCCGCGACCTCACCGCCGTGTGCGCGGCGCTGCCCGCCGGCGCGCTCGTCGCCGACGTCCCCGACCTGCAGCGCGGGGTCGTGCAGCAGCGCGGCCGACGGCTCGCCGAGATCGCCCGCGAGGTCGTCGCCGCCCGGCCCGACCTGCGCCCCGTCGCGCTCGAGGCCGCGACCCACCGCGTCCGCGTCTGGGAGGCCGGGCCGGATCTCGCCCACCCCAACGGCCGCGGCTACCGCCGCTACGGCGCGGCCTTCACCGCGGCCCTGCCGCTGCGAACGGGTATCCCTCGCGCCTGACGGCGCTCAGTCCAGCGCGGCCGGGAGGGTGGCGTCGGCGAGGGTGCGGAGCTCGGCGAGGGGCAGCTCCTCGACGCCCTCGATGCGCAGCACGTCCCCGCCGACCTCGCCGAGACGGGCCGCGGGCTGTCCGGCCTCGACGCAGCGGCGGGCGAGCTCGGGCTCGTCGCCGGGGGCGACGGTGACGAGCATGCGCGCGCCGGTCTCGGAGAACAGCACGGACGCCGGGTCGAGGCCGGGCGCCGGGGGCAGCGTGACGGCCGCGCCCCGGCCGGTCGCCAGCGCGGCCTCGACGAGCGCCTGGGCGAGGCCGCCGTCGGAGAGGTCGTGCGCCCCCGACAGCAGCCCGTCCACGGCGGCGTCGGCCATGAACGCCGCGAGGCGCTGCTCGACGGCCAGGTCGACGCGCGGCGGCAGCCCGCCGAGGTGGTCGTGCACGACGCCGGCCCAGGTGGAGCCGTCGAGCTCCTCGCGGGTCTCACCGAGCAGCCAGACCGCGTCGCCCGCCGGCCCGAGCCCGGAGGGCACCGACCGCGTGACGTCCTCGAGGATGCCGAGCACCCCGACGACCGGGGTCGGCAGGATCGCCGTCATCCCGGTCTGGTTGTAGAAGCTGACGTTGCCGCCGGTCACGGGCAGCCCGGTGGCGACGCAGGCGTCGGCGAGACCGGCGACGGCCTCCGCGAACTGCCACATCACCGCCGGGTCCTCGGGCGAGCCGAAGTTCAGGCAGTCGGTGACCGCGACGGGCACCGCGCCGCTGCTCGCGACGTTGCGGATCGACTCGGCCAGCGCGAGCTGGGCGCCGGCGCGGGGGTCGAGCTGGCAGAAGCGGGCGTTGGCGTCGATCGACACCGCGACGCCGCGCCGCCCGTGCTCGTCGACGCGCACGACGCCGGCGTCGGCGGGCGCGGCCGAGGTGACGTTGCCGCGCACGTACCGGTCGTACTGCTCGGTGACCCACGTCCGCGCGGCCAGCGCCGGGGAGCCGACGAGCGTGCGGACCTGCGCCGCGATCTCCGCCGGCCCCGACGGGCGCGGCCGGCCGGCGACCGTGTCGGCCTGCAGCGCGTCCTGCCACGCCGGGCGGGCGTAGGGCCGCTCGTAGACCGGGCCCTCGTGGGCGACGGTGCGCGGCGGCACGTCGACGACGGTCCCGCCGCGGTGGGTGACGCGCAGCCGGTCGCCGTCGGTGACCTCGCCGACGACGGTGGCCGTGACGTCCCAACGCCGGCAGACCGCCATGAAGGCGTCGACGTTCTCCGGCGTGACCACCGCGCACATCCGCTCCTGCGACTCGCTGGAGAGGATCTCGGCGGCGGTCATGTCCGCCGCGCGTAAGGGGACGGTGTCCAGGTCGACGTGCATGCCGCCGTCCCCGGCGCTCGCCAGCTCGCTCGTCGCGCACGAGAGCCCGGCGCCGCCGAGGTCCTGGATGCCGACCACGAGCCCGGCGCCGAACAGCTCGAGGCAGCACTCGATGAGCACCTTCTCGGCGAACGGGTCGCCGACCTGGACGCTGGGCAGCTTCTTCCGGCCCGTGCCCTCGGCGAACGTCTCGGAGGCGAGCACGGAGACGCCGCCGATGCCGTCCAGGCCGGTCCGGGCACCGAAGAGCACGATCTTGTTGCCGGTGCCGGACGCGAACGCGAGGTGCAGGTCCTCGTGGCGCAGGACGCCGACGCAGAGGGCGTTCACCAGGGGGTTGCCGGCGTAGCTCGGGTCGAAGACGACCTCGCCGCCGATGTTGGGCAGGCCCAGGCAGTTGCCGTAGAAGCCGACGCCGGAGACCACGCCGGGCAGCACGCGGGCGGTGTCGGGAGCGTCGAGCGGCCCGACGCGCAGCCCGTCCATCACCGCGACCGGTCGGGCGCCCATGGCCATGATGTCGCGGACGATCCCGCCCACGCCCGTCGCGGCGCCCTGGTGCGGCTCGACGTACGACGGGTGGTTGTGCGACTCGATCTTGAAGGTGACCGCCCAGCCGTCACCGACGTCGACGACGCCCGCGTTCTCGCCGATCCCGGCGAGCAGCCGGGCCCGCATGGCCTCGGTGGTCGTCTGCCCGAAGCGGCGCAGGTGGACCTTGGACGACTTGTAGGAGCAGTGCTCGGACCACATCACCGAGTACATGGCGAGCTCGGCCTCGGTGGGCCGGCGCCCGAGGATCTCGCGGATCCGGGCGTACTCCTCGTCGCGCAGGCCGAGCGCCGCGTGCGGTTGCGGCTCGTCCGGCGTCGCGGCAGCGTGGTCGACGGTGTCGAGGGGCGGCAGCTCGGGGTCGGGCGTCTCGGGGAGCACGGGACCCACGGCGGTCGGGCCCGGGGGGACGGTCACGCCGTCGAGGGTAGGCGTCCTCCGCGCACGCCCGCCGGGGCCCGCGACGGCCGCCACGCGGCGGTCGCCCACGGTGAGCGCGCGGCTACCCACGATATGCGGTCGGTAAACCGTCACTCGTCGACGTCACCGGCTCCACACGGCGCTGTCCGCCACACGCCCACCGTGCACACGGCCGTGAGCACCCAGACCCTCGACCATTCGCTCGATCGGATGTCCGCTCGTGGTCCAACACGGTCGATTCGTCGCGACACGGATCAGGCGTGTCGCGCAATACCCGGGGGTGTCGGACCCTCGATACATCATGGAGCCATGACCACCGCTTCCGTCTCCTCGACGACCGGTGCGACGTCCGCCGACACGGCCGGGACGTCCTCCGGCCTCGGCGCCACCGACCCGCTCGCGCAGCTCGGCCTCGTGCTCGACCACGAGCTGCTCGGCGTCCGCCGGCACGCGCTCGAGCTCGCCGGCCGCGTCCCGGACAGCGTCCGCCCCCACGTCGACGTCGCGGCGGGGATGCTCGAGCTGCTGATCGACGACGGGGCCGGCGGCGTCGTGGTCCTCGCCCTCGCACCCGGAGCGCGGGGCGACACGGTGGTCCCGCTGCTGCCGGCGGCCCAGCCCGCCGAGCCGGGCGGCCGCGACGTCTCCCTCGAGGCGCCGTTCGACGAGGTCGTCGGCGAGGCCGTCGAGGACGTGTCGCGCCTGCTCACCCACGTCGAGCGCCCGGACGAGATGCGCGGTGTCGTGCTGCACCTCGGCGGGCGGATGCTGCTGGTCTACGCCGACCTGTGGGAGCTGCGCGTCAGCCTGCTGCCGTAGAGAGCGCGGCCGCCAGCACCGAGGTGAACAGCCCCAGCCCGTCCGCGCTCGGGCCGGTGAGGGTGTCGATCGCGTGCTCGGGGTGCGGCATCAGGCCGACGACGCGGCCGTCGGCGGAGCTGACGCCGGCGATGTCGCGGAGGGCGCCGTTGGCCGCGGGAGCGGTGTAGCGGAACACCACCCGGCCCTCGCCCTCGAGCGCGTCCAGCGTGGCGGCGTCGGCGACGTAGCGGCCCTCGCCGGACTTCAGCGGCACGCGGATCTCCTGGCCGACCGTGAACGACGAGGTCCACGCCGTCTCGGCCTCCACGCGCAGCCCGACCTCGCGGCAGACGAAGCGCAGGCCCTGGTTGCGCACGAGCGCGCCCGGCAGCAGCCCCGCCTCGCAGAGGATCTGGAAGCCGTTGCAGATGCCGAGCACCGGCAGGCCCGACCGCCCGGCCTCGACGACCGGGCCCATCACCGGCGAGCGCGCGGCGATCGCGCCGGCTCGCAGGTAGTCGCCGTAGGAGAACCCGCCGGGCACGATGACGGCGTCGACGCCCCGCAGGTCGGCGTCGTCGTGCCACAGGCCCACCGGCTCCCCGCCCGCATAGCGCACCGCGCGGGCGGCGTCGACGTCGTCGAGCGTGCCGGGGAAGGTGATGACCCCGACGCGGGCCCCCGCCGTCACGACACCCTCCGCACGACCCACTCCTCGATCACCGGGTTGGCCAGCAGCGTCGCCGCGATGTCCTCGAGCTCGGCGTCGCCGACGGTGTCGTCGACCTCCAGCTCGAAGTGCTTGCCCTGGCGGACGTCGGCCACCCCCGTCACCCCGAGGCGGCCCATCGCGCGGGCGACGGCCTGGCCCTGCGGGTCGAGGATCTCGGCCTTCGGCAGGACGTCGACGATCACGCGAGCCACGCCGTCCAGGTTACCGGGCGGCGGGCAGGGAACTCGGGTGGCGTGGAACTCGTGCACCTCGGTCATGCCTGCGTGGTCGCCGACACCGGCTCGGCCAGGATCCTCATCGACCCCGGGGCCTTCTCCGAGGGCTACCAGACCCTCGAGGGCCTCGACGCGATCCTGATCACGCACCAGCACTTCGACCACCTCGACCTTGAGAAGCTGCCCGCCCTCCTGGGCCAGAACCCGGACGCCGAGCTCGTCGTCGACCCGGGCACCGCGGAGCAGCTGCGCGAGCGCGACATCGCGCACACCGTGCGGGAGCCGGGCGAGCGGTTCACGGTCGGCGGGTCGACGGTCGACGTGGTCGGCGGCGACCACGCGGTCATCCACCCCGACATCCCGGGCATCACGAACAACGGCTACCTGCTCGACGGCACCGTCCTGCACCCCGGCGACTCGTTCACCGTGCCCGAGCGCACCCCCGACGTGCTGTTCCTGCCGACCGGTGCGCCGTGGCTCAAGGTCTCCGAGGCCGTCGACTACCTGCGCGCCGTGGCCCCGCCGCTGGCGGTGCCGATCCACGAGGCCGTCCTGGCGAACCCGGACCTGCACTACGGCCTGTTCTCCACCCTCGCCCCCGAGGGCACCGAGGTCCGCGTCGCGCCGCGCGGGGTGGCTCTCGCCATGTGAGTGATGTGGGTCGTCCTCACGACCCAGATCACTCACGTGGGCCGCAGGCCCCTCAGGCCGTGATCGACCAGTGCTCCGGGTCCCCGAGCGCGGCCGGGCGGCGCGGGGCGCGGCGGGGGACGAGCTCGCCGGCGCCCAGCGGCGTCGCGCCCTCGGCGAGGGCGTCGTCGACGAGCGCTCCCGCGAGGCGCGGGTCGGTGCGGGCGTCGAGGGCCAGGTGCCGCAGGGCCGGCTCGGCGCGGCGGCGCGACCGGCGCGCGCCGGGACCGCCGACCGGCCCGCGCCACGACGTGGTGAGCGCCCCGTCGCCGGCGAGACGGTGGACGCCCGCGTCGTCGAGCACGAGCCCGAGGCCGGCGGCCGCCAGCGCGGCGCGCGTCCCGGCCGAGACCGACCAGCCCGGGGCGGCGAACCCGTCGACGGCGAGGCCGAGGGCGTCGCGGGCGCGCAGCGCGGCGGTCAGCCGCAGCCCGGCCTCGTGGGCGGGCAGCCGGCGGTAGGGACGTCCCGGGACCTCCTCCCGCAGCAGGACGACGTCGCCGACGCGGCGCCGGGAGGTGGCCCAGGCGACGACCTCGGGGTGCGGGCGCGCCCCGGCGAGCAGGGTCGCGGGCACGCGGCGGGCGTCGAGGGCGTCGGCCAGCGCGACGGCGGCGTCGAGGGCCGCCCCGGGCGCGAGCCCGGCGACGGAGACCAGCAGGCGCGGTGGTGTCGTCACGCCCCCATGGGGCCAGGCGCAGGTGCCGCCCGTGCGACGGGGGGATGAACAGTCGCGCTCGGCTCGGCGACGACCCCGCGCGGGACCGTCGTCGCAGGTCAGCCCCTAGAAGGCCGGCGGCCAGTCCCGCCCGGTCAGTCGCGTGTAGGCCTCCACGTACCGCTCGCGCGTGGCCGTGATCACGTCGTCGGGCAGCGGCGGCGGCGCCTCGCCCGAGTGCCGGTCCCAGCCCGACGCCGGCGAGGTCAGCCACTCGCGCACGAACTGCTTGTCGAAGCTCGGCTGGACCGCGCCCGGCGCGTAGCCCTCGGCCGGCCAGAAGCGCGACGAGTCCGGGGTGAGCACCTCGTCGCCCAGCACGAGCGTCCCGTCCGGCAGGAGCCCGAACTCGAGCTTGGTGTCGGCGAGGATCAGGCCGCGCGAGGCGGCGTAGGCCGACCCGCGGGCGTAGACGGCGAGGGTCTGGTCCCGCAGGGCGCCGGCCAGGTCGGCGCCGACCAGGTCCACGACGTGCTCGAAGCTGACGTTCTCGTCGTGCTCGCCGAGGGCGGCCTTCGTGGCCGGGGTGAAGATCGGGGTCGGCAGCATGCTGGCCTCGGTGAGCCCGTCGGGCAGCGGGACGCCGCACACCGCGCCGTCGCGGCGGTAGTCGGCGGTGCCCGACCCCGCCAGGTAGCCGCGGGCCACGCACTCGACGGGGATCATCTCGAGGCGGCGCACGAGCAGCGCCCGCCCGCGGACCTCCTCGGGGATGCGCTCGTCGCGCGCCGCGACCAGGTGGTGCGCGATCGGCGGCGTCGCGACGTCCGGCCCGCCGAGCAGCTCGAACCAGAACACGCTCATCGCCGTGAGCACCCGGCCCTTGTCCGGGATCGGCGTCGAGAGCACGTGGTCGAACGCCGAGATCCGGTCGGACGCGACGAGCAGCAGCGTCTCGTCGTCGACCTCGTAGAGGTCCCGGACCTTGCCGGAGGCCAGGTGCCGGTAAGCGCTGAGGGCGACCACGGGCGCGCAGGCTAGAGGATCGGGGACGGCGTGTACGCCGCCGCGTCGGGCCGCGCCGCGACGAGCGCGTCCACCTTCCGCGTGACCTCGGCGATCTGGGCGCCGGCCGCGCCGACGAAGGCGTGCGGGTCGCCGACGGCGGCGTCGAGGTCGGCGGCCGAGAGGCCCAGGCGGGCGTCGCCCCCGAGCCGGGCGAGCAGGTCGTTGCCCTCGGCACCCTTCTCCCGCATGTCCAGGGCGACGGCCCGGGCGTGCTCGGAGATGATCTCGTGCCCGGTCTCGCGGCCGACGCCGGCGCGCACGGCGGCCATGAGCACCGCCGTCGTCGCGAGGAACGGCAGGTAGCGGTCGAGCTCGCGGGCGATCACCGCCGGGTAGGCGCCGAACTCGTCGAGCACGGTCAGGATCGTCTCGAGCAGCCCGTCGATGGCGAAGAACGCGTCGGGCAGCGCGACGCGGCGCACCACCGAGTCGGAGACGTCGCCCTCGTTCCACTGCGCGCCGGCGAGCTCGGCGACCATCGCCGCGTTGCCCCGCAGCACGACGGCCAGGCCGTTGACGCGCTCGCAGGAGCGGGTGTTCATCTTGTGGGGCATCGCGCTGGAGCCGACCTGACCGGGCCGGAAGCCCTCGGTGACCAGCTCCTGGCCGGCCATGAGCCGGATCGTGGTGGCCAGCGACGAGGGCCCGGCGGCGAGCTCGACGAGCGCGGAGAGCACGTCGTGGTCCAGGGAGCGGGGGTAGACCTGCCCGACGCTGGTGAGCACCTCGGTGAAGCCCAGGTGCGCGGCGACGCGGCTCTCGAGCTCGGCGAGCTTCGCCTCGTCACCGCCGAGCAGGCCCAGCATGTCCTGCGCGGTGCCGACCGGGCCCTTGATCCCGCGCAGGGGGTAGCGGTCGATGAGCTCGGTGACCCGCCGGTGGGCCACCAGCACCTCGTCGGCCGCCGTCGCGAACCGCTTCCCCAGCGTCGTGGCCTGGGCAGCGACGTTGTGGCTGCGGCCGGCCATGACGAGCTCGCCGTACTCGCCCGCGCGCCGGGCCAGGCGCGCGAGCACCGCGACCGTCCGGTCGGCGACGTGGCGCAGCGACTCCCGGATCTGCAGCTGCTCGACGTTCTCGGTGAGGTCGCGGCTGGTCATGCCCTTGTGGGCGTGCTGGTGGCCGGCCAGCGCGTCGAACTCCTCGATGCGCGCCTTGACGTCGTGGCGCGTCACCCGCTCGCGCTCGGCGATCGACGCGAGGTCCACCCGGTCGACCACGGCGCGGTAGTCCTCGAGGACGCCGTCGGGCACGTCGACCCCGAGCTCGCGCTGCGCGGTGAGCACGGCGATCCACAGCTCGCGCTCCAGCGCGACCTTGCGCTCCGGCGACCACAGCGCGGTCAGCTCCGGCGAGGCGTACCGGGCGGCGAGCACGTTCGGGACCGTTGGGACACTCACGTGGCCGAGCGTACGGGCACGATCGGCGCAGGAGCGTGCTCCGCCGCCCGGACCGGGTACCGGGCACCACTACGGTCGACAGAACCCGTCGGGCAGGGGGAGGTGGACGCATGGACCCGGTCGAGGCCGTCGGCGCCGACGCGTCCGCCCCGCTGCGGGTGCTGCTGGTCGAGGACGACGACGCGGACGCCCTCCTCGTCACCGAGCACTTCGCCGACACCGACCTCGCCGTCGACCTGTCCCGCGCGCACTCCCTGGCCGAGGCCGAGGCGTCGCTCGCGACCGGCGACGGCGAGACCCCGGACTGCGTGCTGCTCGACCTCGCCCTGCCCGACGCGCACGACTTCGACGGCCTGCGGCGCCTGCTCCACGTCGACGGGCCCGCCGTGCTCGTGCTGACCGGGCGGCGCGACGAGCAGCTGGGCGCCGACGCGGTGGGCGTCGGCGCGCAGGACTACCTGGTCAAGGACGCGGTCGACGGCCCGTCGCTCGCGCGGGCGGTGCGCTACGCGGTCGAGCGCCGCCGCACCGACCGGGTGCGCCGGGCCCTGCGCGACGCCCAGCTGCGGGCCGACGAGAACGCCCGCCTCGAGCGCGGCCTGCTGCCCTCGCCGCTGCTCGAGGACCCCGAGGTCCGGATCCTCGCCCGCTACGAGCCGGGCACCGAGCAGACACTGCTCGGCGGCGACTTCTACGACGTCGTCGAGGGCCACGACGGCACGCTGCACGCGGTGATCGGCGACGTCTGCGGCCACGGCCCGGACGAGGCGGCGCTCGGGGTCAGCCTGCGCATCGCGTGGCGCACGCTGGTGCTCAGCGGGATCGACCCGGACCGCGTGCTGCCGACCATGCACGAGCTGCTGGTCAGCGAGCGGAACCACCCGACGCTGTTCACCACGCTGGCCGCCGCGACCGTCGACCCCACGCGGACGCGCCTGACCCTGCGGCTGGCCGGGCACCCGCCGCCCGCGCTGGTCGGCGAGGGCGAGGACACCCACCTGCTCTCCACCGAGCGCCTCGGGCTCCCGCTGGGCGTCGGCAGCGGGCAGCGCTGGGCGCCGCTGGAGCTGGAGCTGCCGCCGAAGTGGGCGCTGCTGCTCTACACCGACGGGCTGATCGAGGGCCGCCAGGAGTCCGGTGACGTGCTGTGGACCGACGGCCTGCAGGCGCTGCTGCGGGACATCACCGCGGGCCCGCTGCCCTGGCGGGACGACCCGGGAGCGATGCTGGACGCCGTGATGGAGCAGGTGCGGGCGCTGTCGACGGCGCGGATCGACGACGTGGCCGCCGTGCTGCTGGTGTCCGACCGGTGACGGCCCCGGCCACCGACCCCGCCCTGCACGCCCCGGAGGACCCGTCCCCGGCGCCGCGCCGGGACGAGCGGGTCCCCCGGCCGCGCCGGCGGCGTCGCGAGGGTCTGGCCCGCTGGTCACTGCTGCGCATCCTGGTCGTCACCGGGACGGTGCTCGCGGTGCTGCTCGCGGCGGCCGCCGTCGTCGGCGTGGTCGGGCTGACGCAGCTGGGCGACCGGCGCGTCGAGCTGGTCGACCGGCTCGACCCGGCGCTGCTCACCGCGCAGCAGCTCGACGCGGCCACCGTCGACCAGGAGACCGGCATCCGCGGCTACGCGATGGCCCGCACCCCGGACTTCCTCGTCCCCTACGAGCGCGGCCGCGCCGACGAGGCACGGCTGATCGCGGGGCTGCGCGCGCTGGAGGCCGACCAGCCCGCGGCGCTGGCCGACGTCGCGGCCGTGGAGTCGGCCACCGCGCGCTGGCGGGCGCTCTACGCCGACCCCACCGTGGCGGCCGTGGCGGCGGGCGCCCCGGCGCCGCCCGCCGAGGTGGGCAAGCCCGCGTTCGACGAGGTCCGCACCGCGCTCGACGCCCAGCGCACCCGGCTCCTGAACCAGCGGGACGCGGCCCGCGACGCCCTCGACGGCGCCGCGCAGATGCTCTGGGTCGTCGGCGTCGTGCTCGTGGTGGTGCTCGGGCTCGCGGTCGCCGGGCTGCTCGTCTGGCTGCGCCGCGTCGTCGTGGCGCCCGCCCACCAGCTGGCCCGCGAGGTCCGCGAGGTGGCCGACGGCGACCTGGAGCACCGCGTCTCCGCCTCCGGCCCGCGCGAGATCAGCGAGCTCGCCGAGGACGTCGAGGCCATGCGCGTGCTCATCGTGCGTGAGCTCGCCGACACCGAACGGGCCCGCCAGGAGCTGGCCCGGTCGAACTCCGACCTCGAGCAGTTCGCCTACGTCGCCTCGCACGACCTGCAGGAGCCCCTGCGCAAGGTGACGAGCTTCTGCCAGCTGCTCCAGCGCCGGTACGCGGGCCAGCTCGACGAGCGCGCCGACCAGTACATCGAGTTCGCCACCGACGGCGCCAAGCGCATGCAGGTGCTGATCAACGACCTGCTCTCGTTCTCGCGGGTCGGGCGCCAGAACGACCCGCCCGAGGAGGTGGACCTCGGCGACCTCGTCGACCGGGCCACCCAGAACGTCGCGGGGGCGCTCGAGGAGAGCGGCGGCACCGTCACCCACGGCGACCTGCCCAGGGTGATGGGCTCGCCCGCGCTGCTGACGACGGTGTTCCAGAACCTGCTCGGCAACTCCCTGAAGTTCCGCGGTGACGAGGCCCCGCGGGTGCGCGTCGAGGCCGAGCGCGATCCCGGGGACCCGGCGCGGTGGCTGCTGCGCTTCCGCGACAACGGCATCGGGATCGAGCCCGAGTACGCCGAACGGATCTTCGTCATCTTCCAGCGCCTGCACGCCCGCAACACCTATCCCGGCACCGGGATCGGGCTGGCGATGTGCCGCAAGATCGTCGAGCACCACGGCGGCACGATGTGGCTGGACACGACGGCCACCTCGGGCACCACCTTCGTGGTGGCCCTGCCGGCACTGCCCGTCCAGCCCGAGCCCGAGGGCCCCAGCGAGGAGACCGCACCGTGACCGACCCGATCACCGAGATCGACGTCCTGCTCGTCGAGGACGACGCCGGCGACGTGCTCATGACGCAGGAGGCCTTCGAGCACCACAAGCTGCGCAACCAGCTGCACGTGGTGTCCGACGGCGTCGAGGCGCTGGCGTTCCTGCGCCGCGAGGGCGAGTTCGCCGACGCGCCGCGGCCGGGCCTGATCCTGCTCGACCTCAACCTGCCCCGGAAGGACGGGCGGGAGGTGCTCGAGGAGATCAAGAACGACGAGTCGCTGCGCAGCATCCCCGTGGTCGTGCTGACCACGTCGCAGGCCGAGGAGGACATCCTGCGCAGCTACAACCTCCACGCCAACGCCTACGTCGCGAAGCCGGTCGACTTCGAGCGGTTCATCCAGGTCATCGGGCAGATCGACGACTTCTTCGTCTCGGTGGTGAAGCTCCCGCGGTGATGGCTCCGCCTCGTGAGCGGAATGGGTCGTCATGACGACCCGTTCCCCTCACGTGCCCCGCATCGACCTGCGCTCCGACACCGTCACGCGGCCCTCGGCGGCGATGCGCGAGGCCATGGCCGGCGCCGAGGTGGGCGACGACGTCCTCGACGGCGACCCGACGCTCGCCGCGCTGCAGGACCGCGTGGCCGACCTGCTCGGCGTCGAGGCGGCACTCTGGACGCCGACCGGCTGCATGGCCAACGCCATCGCCCTCATGCACCACCTGACACGCGGTGACAGGTTCCTCGCCCCCGTCGGCGCGCACGTGCTCGAGGCGGAGCTGGGCACGTCCGCATGGCTCGCGGGCGGGCTGCCCGCCCCCCTGGAGCACGACGGCGGTCCCGGCCGCCCCACCCCCGCGGCGGTGACGCGGGCGGCCGGCACCGCCGGGCCCTACTTCGGGCTGCGCACCCGGCTGCTCTGCCTGGAGAACACCCACAACGGCGCGGGCGGCGCGGTGACACCGGCCGGCGAGCACCGCGCCCTCGTCGCCGCTGCGCACGACGCCGGGCTGGCCGTGCACCTCGACGGCGCCCGGATCTGGCACGCGGCGGCGGCCCTCGACGTCCCGGTGTCCGAGCTCGCCGCCGGGGCCGACACCGTGAGCGTGTGCCTGTCCAAGGGCCTGGGCGCGCCGGTGGGCTCGGTGGTGGCCGGGTCGGCGGCGTTCGTCGCCGAGGCGTGGCGGCTGCGCAAGATGCTCGGCGGTGGCATCCGCCAGGGCGGCGTGCTCGGTGCGGCGGGGCTCGTGGCCCTCGACCAGCGCAAGGACCTCCTCGACGACCACCGCCGCGCGATCCGCCTGGCCGAGGGCCTGCAGGCGCTGGGCTGGCCGGTGCGCACGCCGGACACCAACATCATCCTGGTGCCGACGGCCGAACCGACTGCGCTGGTGTCCGCGCTCGCCGACGCCGGCGTCGCGGCCGTGCCGTTCGGCCCGGGCGTGCGGTTCGTGACCCACCGCGACGTCGACGACATGATGATCGAGACCACGCTCGACCGCGCCGCCGCCCTCCCCGTCCCGAGCTAGGCCGCTGCGAGCAACGCGGCATTGCTGGCACCGAGCGCCAGGATCGCCACATCCTCGGTGCGCGACACGCCGGAGAATCAGCCGGGTGCGGGCTCCGACGACCGACGCTCGGACTCGAGGGTGTCCAACCGGCTCCGCAGGTGGCGCAGCTCGGCGAGCAGCTCGTCGTGCCGGGCGCGGTCGTGGTCGACCTCCGGCCCGGACACCGCCTCGGACGCGTCGTGGGCCCCGACCTGCTCGAGGAACCACGTCGCGATCGCCGCGGTCACGGTGCCGAGCACGGCGATGCCCGCGAGCATCAGCCCGGCCGCGACGAGGCGGCCCTCCGTGGTCACGGGCGAGAGGTCGCCGTAGCCGACGGTCGTGATCGTCGTCAGCACCCACCACAGCGAGTCGCCGAACGTCAGGATCGACGCCTCCGGCGCGTCCCGCTCGGCCTCGTAGACGCCCAACGCGGCGACAATGCTCAGCAGCGACACCGAGACGATCAGGTAGCTGCCGACCCGCCCGCGGAAGTCGTCGCGCAGCACCCGTCCGAGCGTCGAGATCGCCGCCACCAGCCGCAGCAGGCGCAGGAAGCGGAAGAACGGCGCCGCGACGATGAGCAGGTCCAGCGGGTGCCGGTAGACGAACCGCCACGTGCGCCTGGCCAGGGCGAGCCGGACGAGGTAGTCGACGACGAAGACCGCCCACACCGCCCACAGCCCCGCGTCCAGCCACCACCACCAGGCCTGGCCCGGGCGCGTCGCGAGCACCTGGACGGCGTAGACCGCGAGGTAGAGCACCGCCAGCGCCGTCAGTGGGTAGTCGGTGCGGCGCTCCCAGGCCTCCAGGCGTGGCTCGTCGTCGGTCTCCACGGGCACGGAGAGTAGGTGCCTAGAGCGTCGGGAACCAGCGCCCGAGACGATCGAGCCCCTCCTGGACGTCCTCGGTGGCCCCCGCGAACGACAACCGGATCCACGTGTGGCCGTCGACGGGGTCGAAGTCGACGCCCGGGGCCACGGCGACGCCCGTCTCGTCGAGGATGCGCCGGCCGAACGCGAGGGTGTCGTCGGTCAGGTGCGCGACGTCGGCGTAGACGTAGAACGCGCCGTCGGCGGGGGCCAGGCGCGTCAGCCCGATCTGCGGGAGCCCGTCGAGCAGCAGGCGCCGGTTGACCGCGTAGCGCTCGACGTGGCCCTCCGCCTCCGCGATCGACGCGTCGCCGAACGCGGCCAGCGCCGCGTACTGCGGCGGCACCGGCGGGCAGACGGTGAAGTTGCCGGCGACGACGTCGACGGCCCGGCGCAGCCGTTCGGGCACGAGCAGCCAGCCCAGCCGCCAGCCCGTCATCGACCAGTACTTGGAGAACGAGGTGACGACGACCGCCTCGTGCGAGGTGCTCCACGCGCTCGCGGTCGGCGGCGCGCCCCCGTACTCGATGCCGTGGTAGATCTCGTCGCTGATCAGCTGGACGCCCTGCTCGTCGCACCAGCGCGCCAGCCGCGCGAGCTCGTCGGGCTCGATGACGCTGCCGGTCGGGTTGGCCGGGCTCGCGACGACGACGCCCTTCGGCGGCCGGTCGAGCGCCTCGAGCATCGCCACCGTGGGCTGGAAGCGGGTCTCCTCGCCGCAGGGCAGCTCGACGACGTCGCAGCCGAGCGCGGCCAGGATGTTGCGGTAGCAGGGGTAGCCCGGACGGGCCAGCACGACGGTGTCGCCCACGTCGAACGCGGCGAGGAACGCGAGCAGGAACCCGCCCGACCCGCCCGTGGTGACGACGACGTCCTCGGCGCGCACCGCGTCGTCGCCGTAGCGGGCACGGTGGTGGGCGGCGATGGCCTCGCGCAGCTCGGGGGTGCCCAACGAGCTCGAGTAGCCGAGGACCTGCTCGTCGAGGGCGCGCCTGGCCGCCTCCCGGACGGCGACCGGCGCGGGCGTCGACGGCTGCCCGGCCGAGAGGTTGACGAGGTCGCCGTGCGTCCGTGCCCGCTCCCCCGCCGCCGCCCAGACGTCCATCACGTGGAACGGGGGGACCATCGCCCGGGTCGCCGGGCCCAGGCGCGCCAGAGTCGTCACCCCGTCACCCTGACACGTCCTCCTCCGGACCGAGGACCGCCTGGAGGAGACCGGGGAAGCGTCGCTCGACGTCCTCGCGCCGGGCCGCCACGGTGCGGGTCCGACCCTCCACGACGGTGCGTGTCAGCCCGGCCTCGCGGAGGGTGCGGAAGTGGTGCGAGACGGTCGGGGCCGTGATGCCGAGGGTCTCGCACCAGGTGCTCGCGCTGCAGTCGAAGGGCTCCGGTCCCCGGTACATCGCCCGCATGATCGCGCGGCGGGCCGGGTCGACGAGCGCGCCGAGGATTGCGGTCATGTCCAGGTCCTCCGCCGCCGGCTCCGGCAGCGTCCGCGTCATCGACCCCCTCCTCGGACTTTGACGTGCGTCGAAGTCCACCGTAGCGTCCTGTTCCATGGTTCGATGCTCGTCGAAGTCTGAGGCGTTCCGGTGAGCGGCGTGCTCGTCACGGGCG
Organism: Actinomycetospora chlora; assembly: GCF_039542135.1. Taxonomy (NCBI): domain Bacteria; kingdom Bacillati; phylum Actinomycetota; class Actinomycetes; order Pseudonocardiales; family Pseudonocardiaceae; genus Actinomycetospora; species Actinomycetospora chlora. The sequence continues at coordinate 40,260 of NZ_BAABHO010000002.1, read as the reverse complement.
GCACCGGCAAGACCGGCGGCGCCCTGGCCGACCTCTTGCGCCGCCGCGACGTGGTGGTGCGGGTGGGTAGCCGCCATCCGGCGTCGGGCGGGCCCGACGCGGTCCGGTTCGACTGGGACGACGCCACGACGTACGCGCCCGCGCTGCACGGGACGGACCGGGTCTACCTGGTGCCGCCCCCGTCGGCGATCGACCCGCTGCCGGTGGTCGGCCCGTTCCTCGCCGAGGCCGAGCGGGCCGGGGTACGGCGCGTGGTCCTGCTCGGGTCGGCCGTCGAGTTCCCGGACGCGCCGGGCCGCCTCGAGCTCGAGGACGAGGTCCGCCGCCGGCCGGGCGGCGTCGTGCTGCGCCCGTCCGGGTTCATGCAGAACTTCCTGCGCCCGCACCCGACGGCGCTGAGCATCCGGGACCGTGGCGAGATCCGGACCTCCGCCGGGTCCGGTCGCCTCGGCTGGATCGACGTCCGCGACGTCGCCGCCGCGGCGGCCGCGGTGCTCGGCGATCCCGCGCGGGAGGTCGACGGTGACCAGGTGCTGACCGGTCCGGAGGCGCTGAGCTACGCGGACGCGGCCGAGGTGATCGCCGCCGGGACCGGACGGCCGGTGCGCGTGGTCGACGTCGACGTGGACGAGGTGGCCGCGCACTTCCGGGAGCTCGGCGTCCCGGCCTCGTTCGCGGACACGCTGGCCGGCGCCGAGATCGGGGTGGGGAAGGGCGACGCTGACCGGGTCACGACCGCCGTCGCCGACCTCACCGGCCACCCGCCGCGGTCGTTCGCCGACTTCGTCCGGGAGCACGTCGACGAGTGGGCCGCGCCGGCGACCTAGTACCCGACGTACGAGTCGCCCCGCGCGACCGCCTCGACCCCCGGCACCTCCGACACCGAGCCGTAGCGGTCGATGGCGTAGCGGACCCCCGCGATGATGTTGTCGACCGGGTCGGTGATCTCGCCGTGGCCGGCGAGCTTGTAGGCGTCGAACGTCGGGCCGATCGTCTGCATCAGGCCCTGGGACGGCGTGCCCTTGGCGGCGTTGGAGTCCGAGTTGTTGATCGCCTCGGGGTCGCCGCCGGACTCGTGCTCGATGATCGTCGCGATGTCGTCGGGGTCCATCTTGTCCATCGGCACGCCATCGGTCTGCAGCACCGTCAGCGCCTGGCGGATCCAGTCGCCGACCTGGCCCTGCGGCCCGCCCGTCGGCGTCGCGCTCCCCTCTCCGGCGGCACGGTCGTCGGTCGATGCGCTGGTCACGGCCCCGTCCTCCTGGTCGTCGGCCCCGTCCTCCTGGTCGTCGGCCCCGTCCTCCTGGTCGTCGGCCCCGCCCTCCTGGTCGTCGGCCTCGTCGGACGCGTCCTCGCCGCCGGAGTCCGCGTCACCGCCCGAGTCCGCCCCACCGCCCGGGTCCGCGTCCTCGTCGGAGTCGACGTCAGCGCCCGAGTTCGTGCCCGCCGAGTCCGAGTCCGCCGAGTCCGCCGAGTCCGCCGAGTCCGCCGAGTCCGCCGAGTCGTCGGAGCCCGCGCCGCCGTCGGAGCCCGCGCCGCCGTCCGACCCCGAGCCGCCGTCCGGGTCCGTGTCCGACGCCGAACCTCCCTCGCCGTGGGCGTCGGACCCCGAGTCGCCCGCGTCACCACCCGAGTCCGCGGAGTCGGTGGAGTCGGTGGAGTCGGTGGAGTCGGTGGAGTCGGTGGAGTCGGCGCCACCAGCGGCGCCGGTCTCCGACGCACCGGACTGGCTGCCGGCCGAGGTGTCGCAGCCCGAGGTGTCGGAGGCCGAGGCATCGTCCCCTCCCTCTCCGCCGGAGCAGTCGTCGCCCGAGGAGCCCGACTCCACCGACGAGGTGTCACCGGAACCGTCGAGCGAGGACAGGTCGGTGAAGTCGCCCGACGAACCCCCGCCGTCGAGGTCGATGCCCCGCGCGCCGGAGCCGTCCGACGCCGGGACCGTCGCGATCGAGGCCCCGGGTGCCGCCGCGACGGCGCTCCACCCCGCGATCGGCCGCGTGTCCGGCGTCGGCAGGCGTGAGAAGGCAGACGCCCCGCCGGCGAGCTCGCGCAGAGCGCCGGCGGCGTCGCTCATCGAGGTCTCGGCGCGCGCGACGGCGGACCGTGCGGCGGCGGTCGGCTCCGCCATGGCGGCCGCGGCGAGCTGCTCGGCCATCGGCGCGCGGGCCGGGTCGGCGAGCGCCTCGGCCCGGGCGCGGCGGGCGGCGTCGAGCGCGCGCGACGCGAGGGCGTCGACCTCGCCGCGCTGGCCCGCGAGCTCCCGCCCGGCGTCGTCGATCCGGGCGCGCATCCGGCCGGCGGCACCGAGGGTCTGCGCGCCCGCGCGTCCGAAGTCATCGAGGTAGCCGGTCAGCGCATCCGCACTGCGCCCCTGCCACGCGCCGCGTACCTCGGTGCCGTGCCGGGCGACCGCCCGCAGGGAACCATCGAGGCCGTCGGTCATCGCCCCGAGCCGCCGCCCCAGGCCGTGCAACACGTCGGGGTCGATCCGCTGGACGCGGGCGAGGAGCTCGCCGAGCTCCCGCCCTCCGGGCTCGGCGGCGAGCGCGCCGACGGCGTCCGGGACGGCCACGGGTCAGGCCGCGGTCAGCGCGGCCGCGCCGTCGCGGTCACGCGTGCGGATCGCGGTGAGGGCCGCGTCGAGCGCGCGGTCGAGCCCGTCGAGACGGGCACCGGCCGCACCGAGCTCGCCGTCGAGGGCGCGCACGACCTCGTCGAGCGCGCCGAGCACCGCCCCGGCCGACGCGAGGTCGCCGAGCCCGGCGCGCGGGACGGCGAGCTGGTCGGCCATCGCGGGCACCCGCCGTGCCTCACCGGCCACGCCCGCCCGCACCTGCTCGAGGGCGGCCGGGCCGAGGTCGAGGTCGGGCATGCCGGCGAGGGTAGGTCGGTGCGCGGCGGCGGAGGTGCCGTTCCGCGAAAGTCAGGCGCGCACCGGCATCGCGACGTGGCCGGCCGCGGCCTCGCGGGCGATGTCGGTGCGGTGGTGGCCGCCGGGCAGGTGCACCGTCGCGAGCCGCTCGTAGGCGTCCCGGCGGGCCGCCTCGAGATCCCCGCCCGTGCCGACCACCGAGAGCACGCGCCCGCCGCTCGACACGACGGCCCCGTCGTCGCGCCGCCGGGTGCCGGCGTGCAGGACGCCGTGGCCGTCGCTGCCGCGCAGGACGTCGCCGGTCCGCACCGAGCCCGGGTAGCCCTCGGCCGCGACGACGACGGTGACGGCCGCGCCGTCCGACCACGTGGGGGCCGGTTCGTCGGCGAGGCGCCCGGTGGCCGCGGCCAGGAGCAGCGACGCGGCCGAGCTGCGCAGGAGCGCGAGGACGACCTGGGTCTCGGGGTCGCCGAAGCGGCAGTTGAACTCGATCACCTGCGGCCCCGACGACGTCAGCGCGAGCCCGGCGTAGAGCAGCCCGGAGAACGGCGTGCCGCGCTCGGCGAGCTCCGTGACGACGGGCGTGACGATGCGGTCGACGATCTCGTCGACCAGCCCCTCGGGCGCCCACGGCAGCGGCGCGTAGGCGCCCATGCCGCCGGTGTTGGGCCCGGCGTCGTCGTCGCCGAGGCGCTTGAAGTCCTGGGCCGGGAGCAGCGGCACGACCGTGGTGCCGTCGACGACGCAGAACAGCGACGCCTCCGGCCCGTCGAGGAACGACTCGAGCAGCACCGGGTGCCCGCCCTCGAGCACGGAGGCCGCGTGGCGGCGGGCCGCCTCGCCGTCGGAGGTCACGAGCACGCCCTTGCCCGCGGCCAGCCCGTCGTCCTTGACGACCCACGGCGCGGAGAAGCGGGCGAGCGCGGCATCGAGGTCGCCGGGGTTGTCGACGACCTCGCTGCGCGCGGTGGGCACGTCCGCGGCCGCCATGACGTCCTTGGCGAATGCCTTCGACCCCTCGATCCGCGCCGCCGCCCGGCTCGGGCCGAAGCACGGGATGCCGGCGTCGCGCAACGCGTCGCCCACGCCCGCGACGAGGGGGGCTTCGGGGCCGACGACGACGAGGTCGGCGCGCCAGGACCGGGCGAGGCCGACCACCTGCTCCGAGGACGTCGGGTCGGCCAGGCCCGGGTGCTCGGCGAGTGCCGCCGTCCCCGCGTTGCCCGGCGCGGCGGCCAGGGCGGTGACCTGCGGGTCGCCGGCGAGGGCGAGCAGCAGGGCGTGTTCGCGGGCTCCGGAGCCGATGACCAGGACGCGCACGGCCGCCACGCTACGGGCCGCCCCTGGGGATCGACGTGGGGGCTTTCCTGACGATGAGTGTCAGCGTGGACGCCACGCTGACAACGACGCTTGTTCACGGGCCGGGGGTGGCGATCTCGGCGCGTGCCCGGGACGATCCCGGACGATGATCACCCCCGGATCGTTGTCGCGTCGCTCGGCGCTGTGGGGCGGGCTGGCCGCGGCGGGAGCGCTGGCCGCGGGCTGTGCCGACACCCCCGTCGGGAGTTCGCCCTCCCCGGCCGGCCCGGCCCCGACGGAGGCCTCCTCGCCCGCTCCGCAGAGCCCCGGCCCGGTCCCCGGGCAGCCGCCGGGGGTCATGGTCGTCGGGCACCGCGGCGCGTCGGGCTACCGCCCCGAGCACACGTCGGCGAGCTACGAGCTCGCGATCCGCATGGGCGCCGCCGCGGTCGACGTCGACCTCTGTCCCACCCGCGACGGTTTCCTCGTCGCGCGCCACGAGCCCGAGATCGGCGGCACGACCGACGTCGCGGACCACCCGGAGTTCGCGTCGCGCCGGACGACCAAGGTCATCGACGGCGCCCCGACCGAGGGCTGGTTCACCACCGACTTCACCCTCGCGGAAATCCGGACGCTGCGGGCGAAGGAGCGGATCCCGCAGACCCGACCCCACAACACGCTCTACGACGGCCGCTACCCGGTGCTGACGTTCGACGAGGTCCTCGACCTGCTCGACCGCCTCGCCGCCGAGCTGCGCCGACCCGTCGGCGTGCTCCCCGAGGTCAAGCACTCCACCTACTTCGCGAGCCTCGGCCTGCCCGTCGAGCCCGTGCTGGTGGACGTCCTGCGGCGACGCGGACGCGACCGCGCCGACTCGGGTGTGATCATCCAGTCGTTCGAGACCCGCAACCTGCGCGACCTCGAGGGCCAGGTCGGCTGCCCGCTGCTGCAGCTCGTCGACTCGGCGGGCGTGGCGCCGGCCGACCTCGTCGCCGCCGGCGACCCGCGCACGTTCGACGCCCTGGTCACCCCGGCGGGGCTGCGCGACATCGCCGGCTACGCGACCTGGATCGGCCCGTCCAAGGAGCGCATCGTCCCGCTCGACCCGGCCGAGGTCGCCGGGCCGCCCACGACGCTGGTCGCCGACGCCCACGCCGTGGGCCTGCGCGTCATGCCCTACACGTTCCGCAACGAGAACGAGTTCCTGCCGGCGAACCTGCGCCGCGGCGCGCCGGGCTCGCCCGCCGACACCTACGGCGACGCCTTCGCCGAGTACGCCCAGCACGTCGGACTGGGTGTCGACGCCGTGTTCAGCGACAACGCCGACACGGCGCTGGCGGCCGTCCGCCCCTGACGACGACCCCTGACGACGACCCCTGATCAGGGCGCCAGCCGGCGGTCGACGTAGCACCAGCGCCACGTCTCGTCGGGCTCGTGCGAGCGCATGACGGGGTGGCCGGTGTCCTCGTGGTGCTTCGACGCGTGCCGGTAGGGGCTCGAGTCGCAGCACGCGACGTGCCCGCACTCCAGGCACATCCGCAGGTGCGCCCAGGCCGTGTAGCCCGCGGCCGTGCAGTCCGGGCAGATCAGGGTCTCGCCGTCGCGGGCGACGGCACTGGGTGCCGGGTCGGTGGCGGTCCCGGCGGTACCGATGCTGAGGAGGTGTTCGCAGGCGCCCACCCGATCGAGTCTAGTTGCTCACGAGCGCACGACGGTCTCGTCCCGCCCGGGGCCCACGCCGATCGCCGACACCGGCGCCCCGGACAGCTCCTCGATCCGCTCGACGTAGTCGCGGGCCTTCGCCGGCAGATCGGCGAAGCTCCGCGCGGCCGAGATGTCCTCGAACCAACCCGGCATCGTCTCGTACACCGGCGTCGCGGAGACGACCTCCGACTGCGTCATCGGCATCTCGTCGACGCGCCTGCCGTCGATCTCGTAGCCGACGCACAGCGGCACGTTCTCCAGGCCGGAGAGCACGTCGAGCTTGGTGAGGAACAGGTCGGTGATGCCGTTGACGCGCACCGCGTAGCGGGCGATCACGGCGTCGAACCACCCGCAGCGGCGGCTGCGCCCGGTGGTGACGCCGAACTCGCCGCCGGCCTTGCGCAGGTACTCCCCGTCGGCGTCGAACAGCTCGGTCGGGAACGGCCCCGACCCGACGCGCGTCGTGTACGCCTTGAGGATCCCGATGACCCGGCTGATCCGCGTCGGCCCGATGCCGGAGCCGGCGGCGGCGCCCCCGGCGGTGGGACTCGAGGACGTCACGTACGGGTAGGTGCCGTGGTCGACGTCGAGCAGCGTGCCCTGCGAGCCCTCGAGCAGCACGGTCTCGTCGCGCTCGAGGGCCCGGTGCAGCGCGAGGCGGGTGTCGGCGATGCGGTGGGCGAAGCCCTCGGCGTGGCCGAGCACCGTGTCGGCGACCTCGTCGACGTCGAGCGCCCGCCGGTTGTAGATCTTGACGAGGACCTGGTTCTTCAGCTCGAGCGCCGCCTCGACCTTCTCGCGCAGCAGCTTCTCGTCGAGCAGGTCCTGCATCCGCACGCCGACGCGGGCGATCTTGTCCTGGTAGGCCGGGCCGATGCCGCGGCCGGTGGTGCCGATGCGGGCCTTGCCCAGGAAGCGCTCGGTCACCTTGTCGATGGCCACGTGGTACGGCATGATCACGTGCGCGTCCGCGGAGATCAACAACTTGGCCGTGTCGACGCCCTTGGCCTCGAGGCCGGCGAGCTCCTCCAGCAGCACCCCCGGGTCGACCACCACGCCGTTGCCGATCACGTTGGTGACACCCGGCGTCAGGATCCCCGACGGGATGAGGTGCAGCGCGAAGTTCTGGCCGTCGGGGAGCACCACCGTGTGCCCCGCGTTGTTGCCGCCCTGGTAGCGCACGACCCACTGGACCTGCTCACCGAGGATGTCGGTGGCCTTGCCCTTGCCCTCGTCGCCCCACTGGGCGCCGATGAGCACGATGGCCGGCATGTGACACTCCCTGCCGTTCGACTCCGATACGCGCACGGGAGTGCGGGTCGCCCCGTGCAACGGAAGGGTAGTCCACGCGTGTGCGCCCACTCGTCCTCCCGGGGGCCACGGTGCGGGTGGTGACCTGCGGGGACACCGCACGGGCGCACTGGGCGCCGCTGACCGGCGACGCGGTGACCGAGCTACCGGCCGTCCCGACCCGCGACGACCTCGACCCCCTGCTCGACGAGGTGCCCGACGGCGGCCGCCTCGCGGTCGCCGGCGACGACGCCGCGGTCGCCGCGCTGCTCGTGCGCCTGCTGCGCCGCGAACGCCTCGGGATCGAGCTGGCCCTGCTGCCCGCGCCCTGGTCGCCGGCGGCCGTCGTGTGGGGTCTGCCCACCGACCGCGAGGCCGCCCTGGCCCTCGCCCGTGACGGCGTCGCCCGGCCGGTCCCGCTCCTGCGCGACGACCACGGCGGGCTCGTCGTCGGCCGCCACGAGACCGGGCCCCTGCACGGCGAGGTCTACGTCGACGAGCACCGTGTCGTCCAGGGCGACGTCGCCCGTCTCGCCGTGGCCCCCGACCCGGAGGGCGGGGTGACCGTCACGGCCACGGGTCCCCGTCGCCTCGGCGGCCTGCGGGCGGGCCCGGTGACGACGCGGTCGGGCCGCGCCGCGCAGCTCGGCTGCCGGCCCCCGGTGGTGATCACCCGCGACGGCGTGCCCGGCGAGCGGCCGGTGCCGCGCCGCAGCTGGTACCGGCACACCGCGGACTGGTTGCTGGTGCGCGCCCCGTGATCCGCCCCTGCGGCACGACGAACGGGTAACCCGCCGGTCGAGGGGCCGTCCGACCACGCCCCGCTACCGGTCGACGACCGTCCGTGCCCACCTGTCGCGGATCACGCATGGGTCCGGCGACCCGGGGTATGCCACGGACATGGTGGCGGTGGTGGTCCTGGTCCCGATCGTGCTGATGGCCGTGGCGTGCCTGCTCGAGCGGTTCGAGGCCCGGGCCGTCGCCCCGCGTCCCCAGGTCCGCAGCCGCCGCCCGGTCCCCGCGGCCGAGCCCGCCGAGCCCGCCGTGCCGGCCCTCGCGCTGGTCCACGGCGACGACGCCGAGGACGCCGAGGACGCCGAGGACGAGGACGCCGCCCCCGACCGTGCCGACGACGACCCCGTCACCGTGCAGCTGCCCCGCGCGTCCTGACCCTCACCCGTCGCGCCGCGTGCTCGACGTGACGGCCACCGCCTCGTCGCGGTCGGTCCCGGCGGCGACGAGCAGGTCCACCAGCATCGACCGGATCTGCGCGGTCACCACGTCCGCGGAGTAGCCCCCGCCGTGCAGCGGCACGGTCCCGGCCGTGTCGATCAGGGCGCTGCGGGCGCCGTCGGTCGACTCGCCGCGCGTGAGCTCGGTGCGCAGCTCCGCCACGTCGCTCCCCAGCCGTCGCAGCACCGCCACCAGCTCCGGGTCGGGCCGCTCGCCGTCGCGCACCACCGCGTGGGCGCGGCGGGCGAGGACGCGGGCGTTGCGCAGCGCCAGGTCGACCGCGGGCACCACAGCACGGAGGCGGCCGAGCTCGCCGCGGTGGCGACGGCGCAGGGGCGCGATCACGGTGATCTCGAAGCCGGCGTCGACGGCGTCGGTGAGCGCGTCGACGCGGCCCTGGGTGTCCCGGGCCCGCGTCAGGACCTGCTCGGCGGCCTCGGCGTCGCCGGTCTCGAGGGCGTCGGCCGTGCCGGTCAGCACCGCTTCGAGCTCGGTGAGCAGCGCCGACAGCCCGCGCCGGGCCCGGGTCAGCGGGTGGGACGGCAGCGTCGCCGCCGTGGCGAGCCCGATCGCCGCGCCGATCAGGGTGTCGATCCACCGCGAGAACGCGGCCGTGGTGCCGGGCGGCTGGAGGGTCGCCACCAGCACCGCCGACACCGCGGCCTGGTTGAGCAGCAGCGCGCCGACGTCGAACAGCAGGGCGGCGAGCAGCGCCAGCCCCACCACGACGCTGATCTGCCACCAGCCCGGCCCGATGACCACGACGATGAGGTCACCGACGGCCACGCCGACGCTGACGCCGACCGCCAGCTCGACCGAGCGCCGCAGCCGGTTGACCACCGAGACGCCCAGCACGAGCACGCAGGCGATCGGCGCGAAGAACGGCAGGGGGTGGCCGACGACGTCGCGGGCCACGAGGAACGCCAGCCCGGCGGCGAGCGCGCACTGCAGGATCGGCAGGCCGGAGTCGCGCAGCCGCCGGGCGCGGCTGCGCGCGATCCCGCGCAGGCGATCCCCGGCGGCCACGGCCGGCGCCCGCGTCAGGCCAGGCCGAGGGCCTCGACGGCCTTCGGGTCGGAGTCCTCGAGCAGCTGCACGCAGCGGTCGACCTCGTCGGTCTCGCCGATCGCGCGGGCGGCCTTCGCGAGGGCGGCCACGGCGCGCAGGAAGCCCTGGTTGGGTTCGTGGTCCCACGGCACCGGGCCGAAGCCCTTCCAGCCGTGGCGGCGCAGCTGGTCGAGGCCACGGTGGTACCCGGTGCGGGCGTAGGCGTAGGCGGCGACGTGCTCGCCGGCCGCCTCGGCCCGCTCGGCCAGTGCCGCCCACCCGGCGGAGTAGGTCGGGTGGTCGGCGACGACCGCGACGGGGTCCTCGCCGTTCTCCAGCCGCCGCGCCGGCTCGGGCGTCTCCGGGAGGTAGGTCGGCTGCGGTCCGAGCAGGTTGTGCCCGTGCCCCGCGCCGGGTCCGGTCGGGATGGTCATGCGCCCATTGTCCCGGGCGCTACTTCCCCAGCGACTGGCCGGTGGAGCGCAGGTTCTCGCACGCCGTCGCCACCCGCTCGGCCATGGCGACCTCGGCCTTCTTGCCGTAGCTGCGCGGGTCGTAGGCCTTCTTGTCCCCCACCTCGCCGTCGATCTTCAGCACGCCGTCGTAGTTCTCGAACATGTGCGCCGCGATCGGGCGGGTGTAGGCGTACTGCGTGTCGGTGTCGACGTTCATCTTGACGACGCCGTAGTCGAGCGCCTCGTGGATCTCCTCGAGCAGGGAGCCCGACCCGCCGTGGAACACGAGGTCGAACGGCTTCGAGCCCTCGGGCAGGCCGAGCTCCTTGGCCGCGACCTCCTGGCCCTTCTTGAGCACGTCGGGGCGCAGCTTGACGTTGCCCGGCTTGTAGACGCCGTGGACGTTGCCGAACGTGGCGGCCAGCAGGTAGCGGCCCTTCTCGCCACCGCCGAGCGACTGCACCGTGCGCTCGTAGTCGCCGGGCGCCGTGTAGAGCTTCTCGTCGATGTCGGCGGAGATCCCGTCCTCCTCGCCGCCCACGACGCCGATCTCCACCTCGAGGATGATCTTGGCCTTGCCGGCCTCCGCGAGCAGCTCCTGGGCGATCTCGAGGTTCTCGGTGAGCTCCACCGCCGAGCCGTCCCACATGTGCGACTGGAACAGCGGGTTCTGCCCGCGGTCCACGCGCTCCTGGCTGATCGCGATCAGCGGGCGCACGTAGCTGTCGAGCTTGTCCTTCGGGCAGTGGTCGGTGTGCAGCGCGACGTTGACCGAGTACTTCGCCGCCACGACGTGCGCGAACTCGGCCAGCGCGCTCGCACCGGTGACCATGTCCTTCACCGACTGGCCCGAGCCGAACTCGGCGCCCCCGGTGGAGAACTGGATGATGCCGTCGCTCTCCGCCTCGGCGAAGCCGCGCAGCGCCGCGTTGATCGTCTCGGAGGACGTGCAGTTGATGGCCGGGAAGGCGAAACGGTTCTCCTTCGCCCGGTCCAGCATCTCGTTGTAGATCTCGGGGGTGGCGATGGGCATCGTCGTGCCTCCCAGGAGCTCCTCGACACGGCCGGTCACCGCGGGGTGCGGGCGGCGGGTTGCGGCGCAGTATGACGCAGCTCCCCGGCACCCCGCTGCGTCGTCGTGCTCCCCGCGTGGTGGCCTGGGCCACTCGGGTGAACCGTCGTTCAGGGAGCCGCAGCGCCTCGTCCCGACCGGGACCACATGTCGTGACGGGCTATCGTCGGTGTCGTGGGTCATGCCGGGGAGAGCGCGGTCGAGCGCACGCTGGGCAGCCTGCGGGCCATCGACGCGGTCGCCCCGGCCGACGCGGCGGTGGCGCACCCGTCGGCCCCACCGGTGCCGCCGCGGCCGAACGTCTTCCCTGGTCAGGCGCCTCCCGCGCCCGTCGCCACGCAGCACGACGAGGCGCCCCGCACGCTCGAGGACCTCTACCGCGAGCACCGCATGCGGTTCGTCCGGCTCGCCGTGCTCCTCGTGGACGACCCGGCCACGGCCGAGGACGTCGTCCAGGAGGCGTTCACCGGCCTGCACCGGCACTGGGGGCGCCTGCGCGACGAGCACGCCGCCCTGGGCTACCTGCGCACGGCGGTGGTCAACGGGTCGCGCTCGGTGCTGCGGCGCCGGCGCACGGCCCGCGAGTACACACCGCCGCACACCGCCGACGCCCGGTCCGCCGAGTCGCTGGCCATGCTCTCCGCGGAGCACCAGGCGGTCGTGTCGGCCCTGAGCAAGCTGCCGCGTCGCCAGCGCGAGGTGCTGGTGCTGCGCTACTACGGCGGCCTGTCGGAGGCCGAGATCGCCGAGGCCACGGGCATCAGCCGCGGCACGGTGAAGTCGACGGCGAGCCGGGGCCTCGAGGCCATCGGCAAGCTCGTCGGCGGCTGACCGCTCACGCACCGTCGCCCCCCGGCCCGCCGTCGGACACCGGACGGACCCTGGGGTCGCGCCGCGCCCGCCGCTAGCATCGCGCGGGATGGACGACGAACGGCTGCTGGCCGAGGCGCTGCGCGCCCACGCCGCGGGCGGCGTGTCCGTCCCGGGCGGGACCCCGTCCGAGGAGGGCGAACGTCCACCCGCGTCCGGCCCGGCCGACCCCGGCTCCGGCGCCGAGGCGGCCCCGACGGGCTCCCGGCTCCGCGACCGCTTCCGCCCGCTCGGCCGCGGCAAGAAGGGCGACACCGCCGAGACCGCCGAGGCCCCGGAGGGCATCACGGAGACCACCCCACGGCCCGACCCGCGCCCGGGGCCCGCGCCGGGGCCCCTCCGGACCGCCGGTCCGCCGGGACCCGGCTCGCCCTACACCCCCACCGGACGCGGACCGGCCGCACCGCCGCGTCCCGGGCCGCGTCCCGCGCCCGGGCCCGGCACCCCGGAGCGACCGTGGCCGCAGGCCGGCCCGCGTCCGCCCGCCCGTCCCGTGCCGCCCACCGGGCCGGTCGCGCGGCCCGGCGCGCCCCACGTCCCCCACCCGCGGCCCGCCACGGGCGGCACGGGGGCGTCCCGGACCGCGCCCCCGCCCGCCCCGGGCGACGGCCCGCGGCCGTGGACGGGCGCGCGCATCGCCTGGTGGTCGGGGGTGGCACTGCTCGCGGGCGCGGTCGCCGGCGCCCTCGCCGCGGTGGGCACGCTCGGCCTACCCGGCTGAGCACACCCGACCCGTCCGGGGGCTCTCGCCGACCCCACACCGGCAGCTCAGGCGCGCCGCGTACGGTTCAGAGGCGTGCCGCCCACGCTCGCCGCAGCCACGACGACGGTCCAGGCCCTCGGCCCCGAGTGGCTGGACCCGCAGTACATCATCCAGTCGCTGGGGCCCTGGGCCCTCGCGGGCGTCTGCCTGATCATCTTCGCCGAGTGCGGCCTGCTCATCGGGTTCTTCCTGCCCGGCGACTCCCTGCTGTTCATCACGGGGCTCGCCACCGTCACCGGGCTCATCGGCACACCGCTGTGGCTGGTGTGCGTCCTGCTGGTGGTGTGCGCGATCGCCGGCAACGCCGTGGGCTACTACGTCGGGCTCAAGGCCGGGCCGGCGATCTTCGACCGCCCGAACTCGAAGCTGTTCAAGCGCGAGAACGTCGAGCGGACGCAGAAGTTCTTCGACAAATACGGCAACCGCGCGATCGTCCTGGGCCGCTTCGTGCCCATCGTGCGCACGTTCATCACCGTGATGGCCGGGGTCGGGCGCATGGACGCCAAGCGCTTCCTGGTCTTCTCGGCGATCGGCGGCATCGCCTGGGCGGCCGGGGTGACGCTGCTGGGCGCCGGGCTGGGCCAGTTCGACATCGTCAAGAACAACATCGAGGCGATGCTCATCCTCGTCGTCGCGCTCTCCCTCATCCCGATCGCCATCGAGATGATCAAGGCGCGGCGGGAGAAGAAGCTCGGCGGGCAGGGCCTGGCCGAGGACGTCCTCGACGGGGCGAACGACGAGCCCACCCAGGTCATCGACACCCGCAACACCGAGCACGGGCGCTAGGAGCGCGGCGCCTCAGGCGCCCGGCTGCAGCGAGTGCACCAGCGCCGGTGAGCGCTCGAGCTGGCGGGACAGGATCTGCGCCGCCTCCTGCAGCTGCGGCAGCCGGCTGGCGCGGAACGCCTCGGGGCTCTGGTGGCCCGACGCCGCGGCGCAGCTGATGCCGGCCAGGGCGACGCCGTCGTGCAGGACGGGGACGCCGAGCACGGTGATGCCGACGTCGAGCTCGTCGACGACCAGCGCGTACCCGTCGCGGCGGATCTCCGCGAGGTGCGCCCGGAGCTGCCCTTCGTCGGTGACCGTCCGGGGCGTGCGCGGGGCGAGCACGGCCGTCGCGAACCAGCGGTCGAGCGCCGCGGGCGCCAGGTAGGCCAGCATCGCCCGCCCCGTCGCGGAGGCGTACGCGGGCACCCGGCTGCCCGGCGTGACGGCGAAGCGCAGCAGCCGCTCGGTCTGGACGTGCACGAGGTGGATCACGTCGGTGCCGGCCAGGGTGGTCAGCGAGACGCTGTCGCCGGTCTCGTCGCGGATGTGCTGCAGGTAGGGCTGGGCGACCTCGGCGAGGTTCATCGAATCCGCGTAGCTCGCCCCGATCTCCATCACCGAGGGGGTCAGGACGAAGCGGCGGTCGACCTGCCGCACGTAGCCCAGCTCGACCAGCGTGTGCAGGTAGCGGCGGGCGACGGCCGGGCTCAGACCCGCCGCGGCGGCCACCTCGCTGAGGGTCTGCTGCGGCGTCCCCGGCCCGAACGTGCGCAGCACGGCGAGCCCACGGGCCAGGGCGCTGACGTAGTGCTCCTTGTCCGGGCCCGACACACCCGGGGTTGACATCCCCCGTTCCTCCCGCGGATTCTCCGAAGCGTTCGTAGAGCGAAGATAACTTCGCTCAGCGGAATCCGCAAGGCTCACCGAGGAGGCGACGTGGACGGCACCGGGAGCGCACGGGCGGGGACGGGCAGGGTCACGACCGCGGTCACGATCGGCACCGTCCTCGAGTGGTACGACTTCTTCCTCTACGGGACGGCCGCCGCGCTGATCTTCCCGACGGTCTTCTTCCCGACCCAGGACCCGGTCGTCGGCTCCCTGCTCTCCTTCGCGACGTTCGCCACCGGGTTCGCGGCCCGCCCCATCGGCGGCCTGCTGTTCGGCCACCTCGGCGACCGTGTCGGACGCCGGGCCGTCCTCGTCGCGACGTTGGTCCTCATGGGCACCGCGACGACGGCGGTCGGCCTCCTGCCGGGCTACGCACAGATCGGGGTGGCCGCTCCGGTCCTGCTCGTGCTGCTGCGGGTCGCGCAGGGTCTCGGGACCGGCGGCGAGTGGGGCGGCGCGGCCCTGATGACGAAGGAGAACGGCACCCGCCGGCCGGGCTTCTTCGGCGCGTTCCTCTCCGCCGCGGTGTTCGCGGGCCTCGTGCTCGGCTCGATCGCGTTCACCGGCCTCGCGACCGTGCTCGGCGACGACGACCTGCTCGCCTGGGGCTGGCGGATCCCGTTCCTGGTCAGCGTGGTCATGGTCGGCGTCGGCCTGTGGATCCGGCGGGGCCTCGACGAGACCGCCGAGTTCGAGCAGGTCACCCGCACCGAGGGCCGCGAGCGGGCACCGATCGTCGCCGCCCTGCGGCGGCCCCGGAACGTCATCGCGATCTTCCTCATGCGCGTCGGGCAGAACGCGACGTTCAACATCGTGTCGGTGTTCGTCCTGACCTACGCGACCGCGACGCTGCACCTGCCCCGCGCGTCGGTGCTGGGCGCGACGGTGATCGGGGCCCTCGCGGCGATCGTCCTCTGCCCGGTCTACGGCCACCTCGGTGACCGCTTCGGCTTCGCCCGCGTGATGGTCGTGGCGCTCGCGGTGCAGGCGGTCTTCGCCTTCCCCTTCTTCCTGCTGCTGAACACCCGCAGCGCGGGCCTCGTCGCCCTGGCCGTCACCATCGGCATCGCCGGCGGCGCGGCGGCCGCCGACGCGATCCAGCCCGCCTACTTCACCGGCATGTTCGGCACCCGCAGCCGCTTCAGCGCGGTGTCCATCGGGCGCGAGGGCGGCACGGTGATCGGCGGCGGGCTGGCCCCGCTCATCGCCGGCGCCCTGCTGGCGTGGCAGGGCGGGCAGCCCTGGGCGATCGCGGGCTGGATGGTGCTGACCAGCCTGCTCGGCCTGGTCGGGGTGCTGCTCGCGCGGCCCGCGGAGGCTGCCGAGCCCGCGGCCACGGCGGCCGGGTCGTCGGTGACCGCCGGATGACCGGCGCCCGCGCGCTGGTCACCGCCGCGGCGGGCAGCACCGTCGCCGACCTCGTCGACGCCCGCGCCCGCATGCACCCCGCCCGGGTGGCGCTGCGGGCCGGGTCGGTCCGGCGGACGTACGGCGAGCTGGTCGACCGCACCCGCCGGCTCGCGACCGTCCTGGCCGACGCCGGGGTGCGCCGCGGCGACCGGGTGGCGCTGCTGGCGGAGAACCGCCTCGAGTACCTGGAGGTGGTGCTGGCCGCCCTGCGTCTCGGCGCGGCGGTCGCCACCCAGGGGACGCGGGCGTCGGCGGCGGAACTGACCGGTTGCCTGGACCTCGTCGCCCCCCGGCTGACCCTGTGCTCGCCACGGCAGCGGGAGGCCCACGCCGACGTGCTGGCCGACCGTCCCGAGACGGTGTGGGAGCTCGGCGAGGATCTCGACCGCGCGGTCGACCGGGCGGTCCCCCGTCCGGGAGGCGCCGACGCCGAGCCCGAGGACGTCGCGGTGATCATCTACACCAGCGGCACCACGGGGGCGCCGAAGGGCGCCTGCGTGAGCCACCGGGCCGAGATCGCCCGGGCCATGGCCACCCGCGCCGAGCTGGGCGTCTCCGGGGAGGGCACGTTCGTCGCATGGTCCCCGCTGCACCACATGGGCGCGCTGGACAACTCCCTGAGCACCCTGGTCTCCGGTGGCACCGTGGTCGTCGTCGACGGGTTCGCCGTCGACGAGCTGGTCGACCTCGTCGAGACCGAACCGCTCGGCTGGCTCCTCGTCATGCCCGGCACCGTCGGGCGGCTCGTCGCCGCCCTGCGGGAGCGCGGGGCCCGCCCGGCCGGGGTCCGGCTGTGCGGCGTGATGCCCGACCTCGTGCGGCCGGCGGAGATCGCGGAGCTCACGACCCTGCTCGGCGCGCCGTACGCCAACACCTTCGGCGCCACCGAGACCGGCTGCCCGCCCTGCTCGGCGGACACGGTCCCGATCGGCGTCGAGCCCACCGCCCTGCCCAAGCGCCAGAGCGCGTTCTGCGAGGTCCGCCTGGTCGACCCCGAGGGTCGCGACGTCCCCGACGGCACCCCCGGCGAGCTCTGCATGCGCGGCCCGACGCTGTTCAGCGGCTACTGGGACGACGAGGCGGCCACCGCCGCGGACTTCCGCGACGGCTGGTTCCACCTGGGCGACGTGCTCGTCCGCCACGCCGACGGGACGCTGTCGTTCGTCGACCGGGTCAAGTACATGATCAAGAGCGGTGGCGAGAACGTCTACCCGGCCGAGATCGAACGGACGCTGCTGCGCCTGCCCGGGGTCCTCGAGGCCGGCGTGGTGCGCCGCCCCGACCCGCAGTGGGGCGAGGTCCCGGTCGCGTTCGTCGTGCACGAGCGCGACGACGCCTCCGCCGAGGACCTCCTCGCCGCCTGCCGCGACCGGCTGCCCCACCACAAGGCCCCGCGCGAGATCCGCTTCCTGGCGTCGTCCGCGATGCCGCGCAACACCTCGGGGAAGGTCGTGCGCCGCGAGCTCGAGCGCCTCCTGACCGCACCCGCCGACGAGAGGACCGTCCGTTGACCGACACCCCCGCCCCCGCCCTCGACGTCCGCAGCGACATCTGCTGGAGCGACGCCACCTCCGTCACGGTGCTCGGCCGGGACCTGTGCACCGAGCTCATCGGGCAGGTCGACCTCGGCACCTTCGCCTTCCTGCTGCTCACCACCCGGACGCCGAGCGAGGCCGAGGCGCGGTTGTTCAACGCCGCCCTGGTCAGCCTCGTCGAGCACGGCATCACCCCGAACGCGATGGCCACCCGCCTGACCCACCTCGGCGCGCCGGAGTCCCTGCAGGGCGCGGTCGCCGCCGGCCTGCTGGGGCTCGGCACGCGGTTCGTGGGCACCATCGAGGGCTCCGCGCAGTACCTCGCCGCCGGCGTCGCCGAGCTCGGCGACGCCCCCACCCACGCCGACGTGGCCGCGGCGGCCACCCGGATCGTGGCGGGGTACCGGGAGCGCGGGGAGCACGTGCCGGGCGTCGGCCACCCGATCCACACGCCGGTCGACCCCCGCGCGGAGGTGCTGCTCGACCTCGGGCTGCAGCTCGGCTTCCCCGACGTCGCGGCCCGGCTCGTCCGCGCCGTCTCGGCGGCCGCCGGGGAGGCGTCCGGGCGGGCGCTGCCGGTCAACGTCACCGGCGCGATCGGCGCCTGCGTGGTGCTGCTCGACCTGGACTGGCGCATCGCGCGCGGGCTCGGCGTCATCGCCCGGACGGTCGGGCTCGTCGGGCACCTGCGCGAGGAACTGGCCGAGCCCATGGCCACGACCCTGTGGCGGGTCACCGACGACTCCGCGAGCCGGCACCTGCACCCGTGACGCCGCTCAGTCCCGCGGCGGCTCCGCGTGCGCGCGGATCCACGCGTGCATGGCGATCCCGGCCGCGACGCCGGCGTTGATCGAGCGCGTGGAGCCGTACTGGGCGATCGCGAGCACCGTGTCGGCGCCGGCCACCGCCTCCGGGGTGAGCCCGACGCCCTCCTGACCGAACAGCAGGACGCAGCGCCGCGGCAGCACCGCGGTCTCGAGCGGGGCGGCGCCGGGGCCGTTGTCGACGGCGACCACCGCGAGGTCCTCGGCCCGCGCCCAGGCCATCAGCGCCGCGACGTCGACGTGGTGGTGCACGTGCTGGTACCGGTCGGTGACCATCGCGCCCCGGCGGTTCCAGCGCCGCCGGCCCACGACGTGCACGGCGGCCGCGGCGAACGCGTTGGCGGTGCGGACGATCGTGCCGATGTTGGCGTCGTGGTGCAGGTTCTCGATCGCGACGTGGAACGGGTGGCGGCGCGCGTCGAGGTCGGCGACCACCGCCTCGCGCCGCCAGTAGCGGTAGCGGTCGACGACGTTGCGCCGGTCGCCGCCCGCGAGGAGCTCGGGGTCGTAGCGCGGGTCCTCCGGCCAGGCCGCCGGCCCGCCGGGCCACGGCCCGACGCCGACCGGCTCCGGACCCGTCCGCCACTCGGTGGGGCCGGGGTCGTCGCCGGGCTCCTGCTCGGGGGTCACAGCCCCAGGTCGGCCAGCCCGAGCAGCGAGCGGCACGCCAGCCCGCGGGCCTCGACCGCCTCGGTGGCGCCGGTGCCCCGGTCGACCACCGTCACGACGCCGACCACCTCGGCACCCGCCTCGAGCAGCGCGTCCACCGCCGTCAGCACGCTGCCGCCCGTGGTCGACGTGTCCTCGACGGCGAGCACGCGGCGCCCGGTGACGTCGGGGCCCTCGATGCGCCGCTGCATGCCGTGCGTCTTGGTCGCCGAGCGCACCACGCAGGCGTCGACGGGGCGGCCGGGGGCGTGCATGACGGCCAGCGCCACCGGGTCGGCGCCGAGGGTCAGCCCCCCGACGCTGTCGTAGGACCAGTCCGCCGTGAGCTCGCGGACGAGCCGCCCGATGATCGGGCCGGCCTCGTGGTGCAACGTCGCGCGACGCAGGTCGACGTAGTAGTCGGCCTCGCGGCCCGACGCGAGCGTGACGCGACCGTGCACCACCGCGAGCTCGGTCACCAGGGCGGCGAGCCTGGCGCGGGCGTCCACGTCGACCGCTGGGGTGCTCATCCGCGGTCCGTCGCCGTCCGGGCCGCCAGCGCGCGCAGCAACGCCCGCGGCACGACCCGCGTCACCCCGACGATCGCCTTGTACACCGTCCCCGGCACGGACACCGCCTTCCCCGCCTCGAGGTCCGCCATGCCCTCGGCCACGACGCGGTCCGCGTCGAGCCACAGCCACTCCGGGCCCTGGCGGTCCTGGCCGAGCCGGGCGTGGAACTCCGTGCGCGTGAACCCGGGGCACAGCGCCATCACCCGCACCCCGTCCCCGCCGACGGTGAGCGCGAGATTGCGGGAGAGCGCGGTGACGTAGGTCTTGCCCGCGCTGTAGACCGAGCCGCGGCCCGGCAGGAAGCCCGCCACGCTCGAGACGTTGACGACGTCGCCGCGGCGCCGGGCGACCATGCCGGGCAGCACGGCGGCGGTCAGCTCCAGCACGGCGGCCATGTTGACCTCGTAGTTGGCGCGCAGGGCGGCCGGGTCGGTCTCGAGGAACTCGCCGGCGGTGGCGTAGCCCGCGTTGTTGACCAGCAGGTCGACCGGCGCGCCCGTGAGGCGCTCGGTGACGCGGTCGCGGCCGGCCGCGGTGGCGAGGTCGGCGACCAGCACCTCGACGCCCACCCCGTGCCGCGCGCGCAGCCGCTCGCCGGCCGCGTCGAGGCGGCGGGCGTCGCGGGCGACGAGCACGAGGTCGTGGCCGGCGAGCGCGAGGTGCTCGGCGAACGCCGCGCCGATGCCCGAGCTGGCCCCGGTGACGAGCGCGGTGCCCGGGCGCGGCCCGCGCGGTCCGCGCCGCTCCCGCCAGGCCGCCAGCGGCGACCGGAGGTGGCGGGCCGCCGCGGAGCGCACCGCGCGGACGGCGCCGAACGGCACCAGCCGGGAGACGCCGACCAGCGCGCGCGTCCCGATGCCGGGTACGGACAGCACGCGACCGGCGGCGTGGTCGGCGAGGGCGGCGGCCGCGACGGCGTCGGCGTCCGGCGGGGCCACGCGCAGCGGCACGGCGTCGAGCACCGTGTGCTCGCCCTGCCCGCCGGGCGGGGTCGGGCAGACGGTGGTCAGCGTCAGCCCCTCGCGGCCGACCGCCTGCTGCAGCGACTCGGTGAGCATCGCGACGTAGGCCTGGGCCGCGCCGTCGAGGCCCGCGGCGCCCGCGGCGGGCAGGTAGGCCGCCGGGCCGGCCACAGTGATGACACCGCCCGGGCCGGGGTGGCCGCGCGCGATCATCCCCGGCAGGGCGGCGCGCAGGAGGCCGAGCACGGCGCCGGCCGCGCGGTCGAGCGCGGCCCGCGCGACGGCGGGCTCGACGTCCGGGAGGCCGTCGGCGACGGGGTCGGTGGGCCCGACGACGAGCAGGTCGATCGGCCGGGTGTCGGCCTGGAGGCGGCGCACGACGAGGTCGAGGTCGTCGACGTCGGCGAGGTCGCCCGGCAGCACCTCGACCTTCCCGCCGAGGTCCGCCGCGATCGCCTCGAGGGCGTCGCGCTCGCCGCCGGCGAGGACGATCTCGTCGCCGCGCGCGTGGAGGCGCCGGACGAGGGCACGCCCGAGGTCGGTGTCCGCGGCCGTGACGAGGGTCCGGCGGGGAGTGGGGCCGCTCACCGCCCGGACGAGGAGCTGCTGCGCGCGCCGGGGCCGAACTCGTCGTCCTCGACGTCGTAGGGGATGTCGGCCGGGGCGTCACGGTGGGTCGGACGCGGCTCGGGCTCCGACTCGGGGGTGTAGGTCTGCTCGTACCCGCCGGCGACGCCGCCGTCCCACCCCGCGTCGTGACCGGGGTCGTCCTCGGCGGCCGCGGCCTCCTCCAGCGCGACGGACACCTCGACGAGCGCCTGCAGCAGCGTCTGCACCCGCTCGGGGTCGGCGCCCGGGTCGATCGTGGCGAGCACCCAGGTGTCCTCGGCCCACAGCAGCGGCACGTCCTCGCCGACGAGGTCGGCGGCGCGCGCGACGTCCGGGGTGATCAGCGGGCGGGCGTGGGCCACCGAGGTGACGAAGGCGTAGCGCTCGCCGACCTGGCCCAGCGAGTCGAGCCCGGCGTCGTCGGGCAGCGGGGCCGAGGGCAGCCGCAGCTCCAGGGCGACCGGCAGCGTGGCGACGCCGCGGACGGCGGCGACGATCCCGGTGATCTGGCCGGCCTGCTCGTGGTCGAAGACGTGGGCGAGGCGCCGCCCGCCGGGGCCGGGGACGGCACCGGTCGCGAGGTCGAGCGCCCGCCCGTGGCCGCCCTGGTGCACCGCGCCGTAGCGCCAGCGGCTCGGCAGCACGGGGTCGACCTCGACGAACTCCCAGCTCTTCTGCTCGGCCCAGCGACGCCGGTCCTTGCCGTGCCCGGCCGTGCGGGCACGGTCGGAGAACAGCAGCATCGCCCCGCCGGCCGCGGCCAGCGCCGCGATGACGAACCAGACCCAGGCAGGCACGCCCTGCAGGGTACGACGACCGCGTCCCCCCATCGTGCAGCACGTCACCGGCGCGCCGCGGCGTTCCCGGGTGCGCGTCCAGAACCCGCTGGCGGCCCGCGGTTAGGCTCGGTGATCGTGAGCGCCACGCTGGTCGCGCGGGACCTCGCCGCCGCGCACGGCGCCCGGGTGCTGTTCTCCGGCCTCGACCTCGTGGTCGCGCCCGGCGACGTCATCGGGCTGGTCGGGGTCAACGGGGCGGGCAAGTCGACGCTGCTGCGTCTGCTCGCCGGGCTCGCGGCCCCGGACCAGGGCTCGATCGCCGTCACCCCGCCCACGGCCACCATCGGCCACCTCCCGCAGGAGACCGCGCGCGTGCCCGGCGAGACGGTCCGCGGCTTCCTCGGCCGTCGCACCGGCGTCACCGCCGCCGCGGTCGCGCTCGAGACGGCGACGACCGCGCTGTCCGACGGCGTCCCGGGTGCCGACGACGCCTACGCCGTCGCCCTCGAGCGCTGGCTCGACCTCGGCGGCGCCGACCTCGAGGAGCGCACGGGCGAGGTCGCCGCCGACCTCGGCTTCCCCGCCGACCTCCTCGACGCGGAGATGGCCTCGCTCTCCGGCGGCCAGGCTGCCCGGGCCAACCTGGCGTCGCTGCTGCTCGCGCGCTTCGACGTGTTCCTGCTCGACGAGCCCACCAACGACCTCGACCTCGCCGGCCTCGAACGGCTGGAGCGCTGGGTCCGCGAGCTCCGCGCGGGCACCGTGCTCGTCAGCCACGACCGCGAGTTCCTGGCCCGCACCGTCACCTCGGTGCTCGAGCTCGACCTCGCCCAGCAGCAGATCACCCAGTACGGCGGCGGTTACGAGGCCTACCTGACCGAGCGGGAGACCGCCCGGCGGCACGCGCGCGAGGCCTACGAGGAGTACGCCGACAAGCGCTCCGAGCTGACCGCGCGGATGCAGACGCAGAAGCAGTGGGTGGACAAGGGTGTGCGCAACGCCCGCAAGAAGGCCACCGACCCCGACAAGCACGTGAAGCACCACCGCGGCCAGACCTCGGAGAAGCAGGCGTCGAAGATCGCCCAGACCGAGCGGCGGATCGAGCGCATGGAGGTCGTCGAGGAGCCCCGCAAGGAGTGGGAGCTGCGGATGTCGATCGCCGCGGCACCGCGCTCGGGGACGGTCGTCGCGACCCTCGACGGGGCCGTCGTGACGCGCGGCGACTTCACCCTCGGCCCCGTCACCCTCCGGCTCGACTACGCCGACCGCATCGCCATCACCGGCGCCAACGGGGCGGGCAAGTCGACGCTGCTGGCCCTGCTCCTGGGGCGCCTCGCCCCCGACGCGGGCCGCGCGTCGCTCGGGTCCGGCGTCGTCGTCGGCGAGGTCGACCAGGCCCGCGGTCTGCTGACGGGCGCGACACCTCTGATCGACGTGTTCTCCCGCATGCCCGAGATCGACCGCTGGCCGACCGCCGAGGTCCGCACGCTGCTGGCCAAGTTCGGCCTCGGCGCCGAGCACGTGCACCGCGGGGCCGACACGCTCTCGCCCGGCGAGCGCACCCGCGCCGCGCTGGCGCTGCTCCAGGCGCGCGGGGTCAACCTGCTCGTGCTCGACGAGCCGACCAACCACCTCGACCTGGCCGCCATCGAGCAGCTCGAGTCGGCGCTCGCGTCGTTCGCCGGCACGCTGCTGCTCGTCTCCCACGACCGGCGCCTGCTCGCGGGCGTCGCGACCAGCCGCCACTGGCACGTGGACGCCGGACGGGTCACGGAGGAGGGCTGACCCGAGCCGCGCGGCATCGGGCGCTCTCCCGCCACGACGAGGTTGGCCGGATGCCCTTGAGGCTCGGCGCTGGACTGAACGGCGGGTCGGGGGATACGCCCCTTCCCCGACGTCGGCGGCGTCCGGCCTACCGTTGTTCCACTGCACGACCCCCGAACACGGACAGGACCTCGCCCTGACTGACGACGAGCAACCACGGTTCCCGCTCGGCGAGCTGTTGAGAGCCGGACATCGAGCACCACTCGTCCTCGTGCGTTACGTGATCGAGCGGCGAGGACCCGAGATCACCAGCGAGGAGACCCGCGCCCGCAGCGCGTCCGACGCGAACGTCGAGCGGCACGTAGAAGACCTGATCAGGAAGCAACTGCTCCTGGTCAGGGGCCAAGGCGCCTTGGCCGGCCTGGGTCTCGTGGCTTCCGGCGCCTCGGGCCCTGCCGCGATCCCCCTCGCGGCGACGACGATCGTCTCCGACCTGGCGAGCCTGTCGTACTTCCAGATCGAGCTGTCGTTGAAGATCGCCGCGGCATACGGCCACGACCTGACGGATCATCAGGCGCGGGCCCGCGAGATCCTGCACCTTCACGGCTTCGAGATGGTCGCCGGCGACAACCTGTCCGGTCCACTCGGCGCCGCCGGTGAGCGGGTGCTGAAGAGGTTGCTGATGCGCTACCTCCGCGGACCCAATCTGGTGGCAGCCAGGGAGCTCTTCCGATTCGTCGGGATCCGCTTCACTCGAACGGGTCTGCTCAAGGCAGTTCCCTTCGTCAACGTCCCGGCGGGGGCTGCCCTCGCGGACGTGACGACCCGGCGGACGGCACGGAAAGCCCGCCTGTTCTACCGACCGCTGGCCCGCGAGGAAGCGTCGTGACGCCCGAAGAGACGCGTCGGCGGGCATAGGCGCCCTCTCCCGGCCACGGTTACTGGCTGGTATCGCTCGGTGAGCGAGCGATACCAGCCAGTAACCGCCGAACTCCCCGTCGTCGTCCGGCGAGGTCGACGGCAGGGCGACGACCCTTGACCCCGACCTGCGCCGATGATTGCATGGTTGCACACATTGCAGTCGTGCAAGGAATGACCATGGACGAGCGCGAGGACCTCGCCGCCAGCGTCGGCGACATGCGGCGCGCCATGATCCCCGCGTTCCTGCTCGACATGCTCGCGGCGTTCGACGACGGCGAGGAGCTGTCGCTGACGCAGCTCGCGACGCTCTACGTCCTCGACGCCGGGGAGCCGGTGGCGCTCGGCGCGCTCGCCGAGCGGGTCGGGCGGTCGCTGTCGGCCACGAGCCGGCTGGTCGACGGCCTGGAGCGCCGCGGGTTCGTCGAACGCCAGGAGCACCCCAGCGACCGGCGGGTCCGCCGGGTGGCCCTCGCGAAGGACGGCGACGCCCTGCTGCGCCGTCTCGAGCGCACCCGGGCCGACGCCCAGCTGCAGATCACGAGCCACCTCGACCCCGTGGACCGGGCCGTGGTGGCGCGCGCGATGACCCTGCTCGGCGACGCCGCCCGGCAGGGCAGGAGGCCGTCATGACCCTCGTCCTGCCGTTGGGATCGATCGACCCCGCCGACCCCGCGACGCTCGGCCGCGTCGGCGGCAAGGCGGCCAACCTCGGCGCCCTGGTGCGCGCCGGGCTGCCGGTGCCGGACGGCGTCTGCCTCACCACGGCCGCCTACCGGGCCGCGGTCGGGTCGGCGCTCGACGCCCTGCTCGCCGAGCCCGACGCCGACGTGCTGGGCGAGAAGGCCCGCGCGGCCGTGCTGGCGCTCCCGGTGCCCGACGCCGTCGCCGACGCGGTCCGGGCGGCCTGCCCCGACGGTCCGGTCGCCGTCCGCTCGTCGGCCACCGCGGAGGACCTGCCCGACGCGAGCTTCGCCGGCCAGCAGGACACCTACCTGAACGTCGTCGGCCCCGACGCGGTGCTGGACGCCGTCAGGCGCTGCTGGGCGTCGCTGTGGACCGACCGGGCCGTCGCCTACCGCGCCGCCCGGGGCATCGACCACGCGTCGGTGACCCTCGCCGTCGTCGTCCAGCGGATGGTCGACGCCCGCGCCGCCGGCGTGCTGTTCACCGCGAACCCCGTCTCGGGCCGTCGCGGCCAGGCCGTGGTCGACGCGGCTCCCGGCCTGGGCGAGTCGGTGGTCTCCGGATCGGTCGACCCCGAGCACCTCGTCGTCGACCCCGACGGCACGGTGGTCGAGCGCCGGGCGGGCGCGGGCGGCACCGTCGTCCACGCGCGGCCCGGCGGCGGCACCACGACCGCGGCCCACGCGAGCGGGCGGGTGCTGTCCGACGACGCGGTGCGCGCGCTGACGGCGCTGGGCCGCCGGGCGGAGGCGCTGTTCGGGGTCCCGCAGGACGTCGAGTGGGCCGTCGACGCCGCCGGCACCGCGTGGCTCACCCAGGCCCGCCCGATCACGACGCTCTACCCCCTGGTCCCCGGACGCCCCGGCCTGCGGCTGTTCCTGTCCGCCAACGTCGCGCAGGGCGTGCTCCGGCCGTTCACCCCGGCCGGGCTGTCGGCCGCGCGGCACCTCGGGTCGAGCGTCGCCCGGCTGCTCGGGGCGCCGGTCGACGACCCCGAACAGGGCCCGCCGATGCTCTCCGAGGCCGGCCTGCGGGTGTTCGTCGACCTCACCGATGTCCTGCGCAGCCGCGTCGGCCGCGCGGGGGTGGCCGGGGTGCTCGGGGTGATGGAGACGCGGTCGGCCGAGGTCATCGCCACCCAGCTCGACCGCCCCGAGCTGTCCGTCACGCGCCGCTCGCCGCTGCCGGCGGTGCGCCGCGTCGGGCGGATCGCGCTGCGCTTCCGCATCCCCCCGGCGCTCGTCGGCGCGTGGGTGCGCCCGGCGCGGGCCCGGGACCGGGCGTTCCGGCTGGTCCGCGACGCGGAGCGCCGGCTGCCGTCACCGCCCGGCGCGGGACGCCACGAGCGCCTCGACCGCGTGCGGTGGATGTTCGCGATGTTCGCGCCCATGGCGCCCCGGATCGCGCCGGCCCCGGCCGCCGGGTTCCTGGCCCTGGGCCTGGCGGCGAAGCTCCTCGGCGACCGCGCCCGCCCCGGCGAGCTCGGCTCCGTGCTGCGCGGCCTGCCCCACAACGTCACCACCGAGATGGACCTCGCGCTGTGGGACCTCGCGGTCCGGCTGCGCGACGACCCGGCCAGCGTCGCCGCGCTGACCGCCGAGGACGCCGGCACGCTCGCGGTGCGCCGCGCGGACTGGCCGGCGGCGCTCGCCACCGGCCTCGGCACCTTCCTCGCCGCGCACGGCCGGCGCGCGGTCGCGGAGATCGACCTCGGCGTGCCGCGCTGGTCGGACGACCCCAGCCACCTGCTCGGCGTGCTCGCCAACTTCGTGCGGCTCGCCGACACCGGGCGCGCCCCCGACGCCGTGTTCGCGCGCAGCGCGGCGGGGGCCGAGGCGCTGGTCGCCGACCTCGCCGCGCGGGCCGGCGGGCTGCGCGGCCGGGTCGTCGCGCTGGCCCTGCACCGGGCCCGCGAGCTCGTCGGGCTGCGCGAGCTGCCGAAGTACTGGCTGGTCACGGTCCTTTCCGCCGCGCGCACCGAGCTCCTGGCGGTCGGCGCGGAGCTCGCCGCGCGCGGCCTGCTGGAGCACGCCGACGACGTGTTCTTCCTCGACCTCGCCGAGGCCGCCACCGACGACGACCACCGCGCCCGGGTCCGGGAACGCCGCGAGGCCCACACGCGCGAGCTGCGCCGGCGCCACGTCCCGCGCGTCGTGCTCTCCGACGGCACCGAGCCCGAGGCCCTCACCGACGGCGCGGCCCCCGACGGCGCCCTGTCCGGTGTCGCGGCCTCGGCCGGCACCGTCACCGGTCCGGTCCGGGTGATCACCGATCCGCGGGGCGCCCACCTCGAGCCCGGCGACGTGCTCGTGTGCCCGTCCACGGATCCGGGGTGGACGCCGCTGTTCCTCACCGCCGGCGGGCTCGTCATGGAGATGGGCGGCGCCAACTCGCACGGGGCCGTCGTCGCCCGTGAGTACGGGCTGCCCGCCGTCGTCGGCGTCCGGGACGCGGTCGCGCGCCTCGCGGACGTCGCGATCGTGCAGGTCGACGGCACGCGGGGGCTCGTCGAGCCCGTCGCTAGCGGGAGCCCGTAGGCCCATACTCGGGGCGTGGCGGGGCGGGACGACCCCGGGCCGGAGCCGACGATCCGGTTCGCGCGGTCGGGCGACCGGACGGTGGCGTGGGCCGCCGTCGGCAGCGGGCCGCCCCTGGTCGTCGGCGGCTGGTGGATGGGCCACCTCGAGCTGCTGTGGGCGCTGCCGGACTTCCGGCGGTTCATCGTCGCGCTCGCCGCCCACCACACCGTCGTCCGCTACGACCGGCCGGGGTCGGGGCTCTCCCCGGGCGTCGCGGACCTCTCCCTCGACGGCGAGGTCGCCGCGCTCACCGACGTCGTGACCGCTCTCGACGCGGGCCCGGTGACGCTGCTCGGCGCGTCCTCGGGGGGCCCGGTGGCGACGGCCCTGGCCGCCCGGCGGCCGGACCTCGTCGACCGCCTCCTGCTCTACGGCACCTACGCCGACGGGTCGGCGATCGCCCCGGCCGCGCTGCGGGAGCAGCTCGTCGGTCTCGTGCGGGCGCACTGGGGCCTGGGCTCCCACGTGCTCGCCGACCTCTTCCTGCCCGGCGCCGACGAGGAGGACCGCCGCACGTTCGCCCGGTTCCAACGGGCCTCGGCGACGGCCGACGACGCCGCCGCGTCGCTCGCCGCGACCTACGCGTTCGACGTGACCGACGAGCTCGCCCGCGTGGGAGCGCCGACCCTCGTGGTGCACCGGCGCGACGACCGCGCCATCCCCGTCGTCCTCGGGCGCGCGATCGCCGCCGCCGTCCCGGACGCGGGGTTCGTCGCCCTCGACGGGACCGATCACTTCCCCTGGCGCGGCGACGCCGACGCGGTGCTGCGGGCGTTCTCGGCGTTCCTGCCGGGCGGCGCGGTCGCGGCCCCGACGGGGACGCTGTCCGAGCGGGAGCTGGAGGTCCTGCGGCTGGTCGCCCGGGGGCTGGCGGACCGGGAGATCGCCCGCCGGCTCGGCCTGAGCCCCCACACGGTGCACCGCCACCTCGCCAACGTCCGCGGCAAGCTCGGCCTGCCGTCCCGCGCGGCCGCGGCGGCGTACGCGACGCGCCACCACCTGCTCGAGTAGTGGCCCGTCGGGGCCATCGCGGGTGGTGGCCGGAAGAGGCGAAGCGCCGGGTCCCGGCCGCCCGGTGTGCTGGGCGCATGACGACGACCACCCTCCTGCCGGCCCCGCACCCCGTCCGCGGGCGGCTCAACGCCGCGTTCTTCCGTCTCGTGGACGGCGCGGTCCACCGCCTCCTCGGCGAGCGCAAGGCCGCGCTCTTCGCCGACCTCCCGGCCACCCTCGTCGAGCTCGGCGCCGGCACCGGGGCCAACATGCGCTACTACGCGCCCGGCACCCGCGTCATCGCGATCGAGCCGAACCCGTCGATGCACGGCCCGCTGCGGGCGTCCGCCGCGCGGTACGGGATCGACCTGGAGATCCGCGCCGTCGGCGCCGAGGACACCGGGCTCCCCGACGGCTGCGTCGACGCCGTCGTGAGCACCCTCGTGCTGTGCACCGTGGTCGACCCGGCCGCGGCGTTGGCCGAGGCCCGGCGCGTCCTGCGGCCGGGCGGACGGCTGATCGTGCTCGAGCACGTCGCCGCCCCGGAGGGCAGCGCCCTCGCGCGGGTGCAGCGCGCGCTGTGGTCCGGGTGGCGGTGGGCGTTCGAGGGCTGCGACCTGCAGCGCCACACCGGCGAACTGCTCACCGCCGCGGGCTTCGCCGACGTGGCCCTCGAGCACTACCGCGGCGGGTCGACGGTGTTCCTGCCCGTCGACCAGCAGGTCGCCGGCACGCTCACCCGCTGACCCGCGTCGGGGACGAGCGAAGGGCCCCTCCGATCGAGTAGATCGACCGAAGGGGCCCTCCGTCCAGTACCGGGTCAGGCGGCGGCGCGGGACACCACGAGACCGCCGGTGCCGTGGTCGGCGGCCTCGTCGAGGTCGACGGCGACGGTGTCGCCCTCGCGGACCTCGCCGCCGAGCAGGGCCTTGGCGAGCTGGTCACCGATGGCCGACTGCACGAGCCGGCGCAGCGGCCGGGCGCCGTAGATCGGGTCGAAGCCCTGCAGCGCGAGCCACTCGCGGGCGGCGTCGCTGACCGCGAGCGTCAGCCGGCGGGCGGCCAGGCGGGCGCCGAGGCGCTCGAGCTGGATGTCCACGATCGACGTGAGCTCCTCGGTCGACAGCGCGTGGAACACCACGACGTCGTCGAGCCGGTTGAGGAACTCGGGCTTGAACGACCGCTTGACGACCTCCATGACCTTCTCCTTGCGCCCCTCGTCGTCGAGCGAGGTGTCGACGAGCGCGGCGGAGCCGAGGTTCGAGGTCAGCACGAGGATCGTGTTGCGGAAGTCGACCGTGCGGCCCTGGCCGTCGGTGAGCCGGCCGTCGTCGAGCACCTGCAGGAGCACGTCGAAGACGTCCGGGTGGGCCTTCTCGACCTCGTCGAGCAGCACCACCGAGTAGGGACGCCGGCGCACGGCCTCGGTGAGCTGGCCGCCCTGGTCGTAGCCGACGTACCCGGGCGGGGCGCCGACGAGGCGGGCCACCGAGTGCTTCTCGCCGTACTCGCTCATGTCGATGCGGATCATCGCCCGCTCGTCGTCGAACAGGAACGCGGCGAGCGCCTTGGCCAGCTCGGTCTTGCCGACGCCGGTGGGCCCGAGGAACAGGAACGAGCCGGTGGGCCGGTCCTCCTCCGCGATGCCCGCGCGGGCCCGGCGGACGGCGTCGGACACCGCCCGGACCGCCTCGGCCTGGCCGACGACGCGGTGGCCGAGCTCGTCCTCCATGCGCAGCAGCTTCTGGGTCTCGCCCTCGAGCAGCCGCCCGGCGGGGATGCCGGTCCACGCGGAGACGACGTCGGCAACGTCGTCGGGCCCGACCTCCTCCTTGAGCATCTCGGGCACCACTGCCGCGGCGTCGGCCGCCTCCAGCTCCTTCTCGAGCGCGGGGATGCGCCCGTGGATCAGCTCGGCGGCGCGGCCGAGGTCGCCGTCGCGGGTGGCGCGCTCGGCCTCGCCGCGCAGCGTCTCCAGCTGCTCCTTGAGCCCGCGGGTCGCGTCGATCGACTCCTTCTCGCCCTGCCAGCGGGCGGTGAGGGCGTCGAGCTCCTCGCGGCGCTCGGCCAGCTCGGCCCGCAGCGCGCCCAGGCGCTCGCGCGACGCCTCGTCGGACTCCTTGTCCAGCGCCATCTCCTCGATCTCGAGGCGGCGCACGATGCGCTCGACCTCGTCGATCTCGACGGGGCGCGAGTCGATCTCCATGCGCAGCCGCGAGCTGGCCTCGTCGACGAGGTCGATGGCCTTGTCCGGCAGGAAACGCGCGGTGATGTAGCGGTCGGACAGCGCGGCCGCGGCGACGAGCGCCGCGTCCGTGATCCGGACGCCGTGGTGCACCTCGTAGCGCTCCTTGAGCCCGCGCAGGATGCCGATGGTGTCCTCCACCGTCGGCTCGCCGACCAGCACCTGCTGGAAGCGGCGCTCGAGCGCGGGGTCGTGCTCGATGTGCTCGCGGTACTCGTCGAGGGTCGTCGCGCCGACCATGCGGAGCTCGCCGCGGGCCAGCATCGGCTTGATCATGTTGCCGGCGTCCATGGCGGACTCGCCGGTCGCACCGGCACCGACGATCGTGTGCAGCTCGTCGATGAAGGTGATGACCTGGCCCGCGGAGTCGGTGATCTCCTGCAGGACGGCCTTGAGCCGCTCCTCGAACTCGCCGCGGTACTTGGCGCCGGCCACCATCGACCCGAGGTCCAGGGACACGACGCGCTTGCCGCGCAGCGACTCGGGGACGTCGCCGGCGACGATGCGCTGGGCCAGGCCCTCGACGATCGCGGTCTTGCCGACGCCGGGCTCGCCGATGAGCACGGGGTTGTTCTTGGTGCGCCGCGACAGCACCTGCACGACGCGGCGGATCTCGGCGTCACGGCCGACGACGGGGTCGAGGTCGCCGGAGCGGGCCCGCTCGGTGAGGTCCTGGCCGTACTTCTCCAGGGCCTGGAACGTGCTCTCCGGGTCGGCCGAGGTGACGCGCCCGGAGCCGCGCACCTTGGTGAACGCCTCCTTGAGCGCCTCCGGCGTCGCGCCGTGGCGGGTCAGCACCTCGGCCGTGCGCCCGCCGGCGGCGGCGAGCCCGACCAGCAGGTGCTCGGTGGAGACGTACTCGTCGCCCATGTCGGCGGCGAGCTGCTGGGCGTGCTGGAGCACGCGGGCGGTCTCCCGGTCGAACTGCGGCGCGGACACGCTGGACCCGCTCGCGCTCGGCAGCCCCGCGAGGACCTTGCCGATGTCCTGGCGGACGGCCGACGGATCCGCCCCGACCGCGCGCAGCAGCGGCTCGGTGAGGCCGTCGGTCTGGTCGAGCAACGCGGCCGCGAGGTGGGCCGGCGCGACCTGCGGGTGACCGTCGACGGTCGCCGCCTGGACGGCGGCCGACACCGCCTGCTGGGTGCGGGTGGTGGGGTTGAAGTCCATCGGGTCCTCCTGATCGGGGCGGGCGGGCGGCCCACCAAGCCGCCCTCGTACTTGAGTCTACTTGGCTCAACTCTGGGTGTGCGGCGTTTCTTCCCGGCCCGGCGGACGTCGCGTCCGGTCACCCACAGCAACGACGCCGAGTGGCACCGCATCGGGTCGTCGTGGCTGCTCAGGGTGGTCGCGAGCACCGTCCGGCGCTCTCCGCGCCCCGCCGGGAGCGGACCGACGGGGACCCTGCGTGACCAGCGCGGCACGGGCTGTCATAGTGGTGCGGTCGCGCGGGGACCTGGTGCCCGCGGCGGGGGTCGGGGGAGGAGAGACCTGCATGTCCGCGGAGCCGCTGTCCCCGGAGGAGCCGGGCGACCGGGACCGTCCGGCCGCCGTGCAGCGTCCCGCGCGACGGCTGACCCCGGTGCGCACCGTCCCGCCGCCCCCGACGACGCCGATCGTGCTGCCCGGCCGGCACACGGCCCCCGAGCAGGCTCCCGACCCGGCCCCCGGGCCCGCGGCCGAGGTCCCCGCCACGCCCGAGGCCCACGCGGCGCGCCGCGTGCGCGAGACGTGGGACGAGGTCGAGCCGCAGATCGACGAGCTCGCCTGCTGGTTCGCCGCGTTGCTGTTCAGCCTGGCCCCCGAGGTGCGTGCGCTGTTCCCGGCGCGCGTCACCGAACCCGCGCGACGGCTGCTGCGCTCGATCGTGCTCCCGATGACGACCGTCGACCGCCCCGACGCGCTGCGCGCCCACGTCGAACCCCTGGTGCGCGAGCACCGAGCGCTGGGCCTGCGCGCCGAGCAGTACGAGGCGATCGGGGTGGCGCTGATCGGCGCGATGCGCCGCTTCGCCGGCGAGCACTGGGACGCGCCGACCGAGCACGCCTGGGTCCGGGCGTTCTCGCTGGCCGCGGGGCCCATGGAGCAGGCGGTGCGCGCGGCGGCCGACCCGGCCGTCGCCGAGGGCACGGTCGTCGGGCACCGGCGGCTGTCCTGGGACCTCGCCGTCCTCCACGTCGCCCCCGACGTGCCGGTGCCGCACCGCGCGGGCCAGTACCTCACCGTCGAGATCCCCCAGCGTCCGCGGATGTGGCGCCCGCTCTCGCCGGCCACCGCCCCGCGACCCGACGGCCTGCTCGAGTTCCACGTGCGCGCCGTCGAGGGCGGCTGGGTGAGCCGGGCGATGGTGGCCCACGCCGCCACCGGCGACCGGTGGCGGCTCGGCCCGCCCGCCGGCCGGCTCGGGCTCGACCCGCACGGCACCCGCGACGTGCTCATGGTCGCCGGCGGCACCGGCGGGGCGCCCGTGCTCGCGCTGTGCGAGGACATGGCCCGGTGGCCGCGGCCCCGGCCGTGCACGGTGTTCCTCGGCGGGCGGGTGCCCGAGGACCTCACGGTGCTCGACCGGCTGCAGGCCCTGGCCGCGGAGCACCCGTGGCTCGCGCTCGCAGCCGTCTGCGAGGACGACCCGCTCAACGAGCGCACGCTGCCCGGGACGCTGCCCGACGCCGTCGTGCGCAGCGGCGACTGGTCGGGGCACGACGTGCTGCTCTCCGGCTCGCCGGCGATGATCCGCGCGACGGCGTCGGCCCTGCTCGTCGACGGCGTCCCGCTCGACCACATCCGCTACGACCCTTTCGCGGAATAGTTCACTCGCGGGCGCGCGGGCCCGGCTGCCAGACCACGACGGACTGGGTGCGGCGGGCCGGGAGCCGGGACGGGTCGGCGGCGTTCTTCGCGGCCTGCTCGGCCGCGGCGCGCCAGCGGGCGAGCTCCTCGGTGACCTCCTGCAGCCGGTCGGTCAGGGCACCGACCTCACGCTCCAGCTCGATGATCCGCTTGATGCCCGCGAGGTTGACGCCGTCCTCCTGGGACAGGCGCTGCACCTCGCGGAGCACGGCGATGTCGCGCACCGAGTACCGCCGCCCGCCGCCGCTCGCGCGGCCGGGGCTCACGAGCCCGATGCGGTCGTAGGACCGCAACGTCTGGGCGTGCATCCCCGCGATCTGGGCGGCGACCGAGATGACGAACACCGGGGTGTCCTCGTCGGCCCAGGCCGGCAGGGCCGGGATGCCGCCGGCGGCGGACGGCGCGCCGAGCGGCGAGGGCCAGGGGCCCCGCTCGCCGCCCGTGCCGCGCCCGCTCACGACGCCGTCTCCCTCCGTGCGGCGGCCTCGGCGCGCCGGGTCAGCTCGGCGCGGGGGTCGTGATCGGCGGTGGCCTTGGCGTAGGCGTCGAGCGCCTCGCGGGCCTCGCTGCTCAAGCGCTGCGGCACCGAGAGCTCGACGG
The DNA here is from genome assembly GCF_039542135.1 of Actinomycetospora chlora. Taxonomy (NCBI): domain Bacteria; kingdom Bacillati; phylum Actinomycetota; class Actinomycetes; order Pseudonocardiales; family Pseudonocardiaceae; genus Actinomycetospora; species Actinomycetospora chlora. The sequence goes on along the minus strand of NZ_BAABHO010000002.1, from coordinate 6,024 downwards.
TGACGAGCAGGTCGCCCGTGCGGCCGTCCTTGCGGTGCACGCCGCGCCCGCGGACCCGCAGCGTGCGGCCGCTCTGGCTGCCCGCGGGGACCTTGAGCGAGACCTTGCCGTCCATCGTCGGCACGGTGATCGTCGTGCCGTCGACGAGCTCGGGGAAGGTCACCGGCACGGTGAGCACGAGGTCGTCGGCGTTGCGCTCCGACCGGCCGAACAGGTCGTCCGGGTTGACGTGCACGACGACGAACAGGTCGCCGGGGGGCCCGCCGCGGCTGCCGGGCTGGCCCTGGCCGGCGAGGCGGATGCGCTGGCCGTCGTCGACGCCGGCCGGGATGCGCACCGTCAGCGTGCGCGAGCGGGTGCTGACGCCGTCGCCGCCGCACTCGGGGCACGGGTCGTCGACGATCGAGCCGGTGCCCGAGCAGTCGCGGCACGGCTCGCTGAACGCGAACGCGCCCTGGCTGCGCGACACGACACCGGCGCCGCCGCAGGTGAGGCACGTGCGGGGACTGGTGCCGGGCTTGGCGCCGTTGCCGCCGCAGGTGCTGCAGCGCGTCGGCGACGCGAGCCGCAGCGGCAGCGTCGTGCCGCCGACCGCCTCGGCGAAGTCGATCCGCACGTCGGTCTCGACGTCCGCGCCGCGCTGCTCGCGCGGGCGGCCGGCCCCGGCGCCGGGCATGCCGGACGCCGGGCCGGTGGTCGGCCCGGCGCCGCCGCCGAACAGGCCGCCGAGCAGGTCGCCGAGGCCACCCGCCCCGGCGCCGCCGGCGCCGCGACCACCGAAGAGGTCGCCGACGTCGAAGCCGCCCTGGAACCCGGTGCCGCCCGCACCCGCTCCGGCGCCGCGACCGGCCCCGAAGCCGCCGAAGCGGCCACCGGAGAACAGGGTGCGCGCCTCGTCGTACTGCTGGCGCTTCTCGGGGTCGGACAGCACGCCGTAGGCCTCGCCGGCGGCCTTGAACCGGGCCTCGGCCTTGGCGTCACCCGGCTTCGCGTCGGGGTGGTTCTCCCGCGCGATCTTGCGGTACGCCTTCTTGATGTCGGCGTCGGAGGCGTCCTTGGCCACGCCCAGCTCGCGGTAGTAGTCCTTCTCGACCCAGTCACGGGCGCTCATGCCGCAACTGCTCCTTCCGCGGGTTCAGGGGTGGGGGTGTGGGGCTCCGTCAGGACGTGCTCGCGTCGGCGGAGGCGGGCTGGTCGACCGGAGCCGTGCCGTCGGAGTCGGTGACCCCGACCATGGCGGCGCGCAGCACGCGGTCGCCGAAGCGGTAGCCGCGGCGCATCACCGTGGTCACCGTCGGGCCTGTGACGCCCGGGCCGGTCTCGTGGGCGACCGCCTCGTGGACCGACGGGTCGAACGCGTCGCCCTCGGCCCCGAAGGGCGTCAGGCCGGCGCGCTGCAGCGTCTCGGTGAGACGGTCGGCGACGACCTTGAACGGACCGGTGAGGTCGCCGTGGCTCGCGGCGCGCTCGACGTCGTCGAGCACCGTGAGCAGCTCGCCGGCGACGGCGGCCTTGGCCGCCGCGACCGTCGACTCGCGCTCGCGCTCGGTGCGGCGACGGAAGTTGGTGAACTCGGCCGACACGCGCTGCAGGTCCGCGGTGCGCTCGGCCAGCTCGGCGCGGACGCGCTCGAGCTCGGGGTCGGCCGGCCCGTCGGCGCCGTTGCCGGACAGATCGGCCGCGGAGGCCGCGGCGGCGGACTCCGCCGCGCGGGCCTCACCGGCGATGGTGTGGGCTCCCTCGGGCGCGGCGGTGTCACCACCGTCGGTGGCACCGTCCGGCTGGGCCGTGCCGGCGGGCGCGTCCTGACCGGAGGTGGGCACCCCGCCGACGCTGGAGTCGGTGGCGTCGGGGGCGTCGTGCCCGACGACCGGATCCTGCACTGTGACCTCCTCGAGAGGACCCCGGACGCGGTCGCGCGCCGGGAGCTGTGGAGTGGGGGACCGCGGCCGGTGGGGGTGCGCCCGGCTCCGGCCGCACCCCCACCGACCCGAGGGTCAGTCCTTCTTGTCGTCGTCGACGATCTCGGCGTCGACGACGTCGTCGGCCTGGCCGGCCGACCCGGCGTCCGCAGCGCCGCCGGCGGCACCCGCGGCGCCGCCCTCGGCCTGCTGCTGGGCGTACAGGGCCTGGCCGAGCTGCTGCGACTCGGTGGCGACCTTCTCCGACGCCGCCTTGATGGCCTCGGTGTCCTCGCCCTCGAGCGCGGTCTTCAGCTCGCCGACGGCGGCCTGGACCTTCTCCTTGACGTCCGACGGGAGCTTCTCGTCGTTGTCGGCGATGAACTTCTCGGTCTGGTAGACGAGCGTCTCGGCCTGGTTGCGGGTCTCCGCGGCCTCACGGCGCTTGCGGTCCTCGTCGGCGTGGGCCTCGGCGTCGGCCACCATGCGGTCGATCTCGTCCTTCGAGAGGGCCGAGCCGCCGGTGATGGTCATCTGCTGGGACTTGCCGGTGCCCTTGTCGACCGCCGAGACGTTGACGATGCCGTTGGCGTCGATGTCGAAGCTGACCTCGATCTGCGGCACGCCCTGCGGGGCGGGCGGCAGGTCGGTGAGCTCGAACATGCCGAGCTTCTTGTTGTAGGCCGCGATCTCGCGCTCGCCCTGGAAGACCTGGATCTGCACCGACGGCTGGTTGTTCTCCGCCGTCGTGAAGACCTCGGACTTCTTGGTCGGGATCGTCGTGTTCTTCTCGATCAGCTTGGTCATCACGCCGCCCTTGGTCTCGATGCCGAGGGACAGCGGGGTGACGTCGAGCAGCAGGACGTCCTTGACGTCACCGCGCAGCACGCCGGCCTGCAGCGTGGCGCCGACGGCGACGACCTCGTCCGGGTTGACGCCCTTGTTGGGCTCCTTGCCGCCGGTCAGCTCCTTGACCAGGTCGTGCACCGCGGGCATGCGCGTCGAACCACCGACGAGCACGACGTGGTTGATCTGGCCGACCGAGATGCCGGCGTCCTTGATGACCTGGTTGAACGGCTTGCGGCAGCGGTCCAGCAGGTCGGAGGTGATGCGCTGGAACTCGGCGCGGGAGAGCTGCTCGTCGAGGAAGAGCGGGTTCTTCTCCGCGTCGACGGTGATGTAGGGCAGATTGATGCCGGCGCTGGACGAGCTCGACAGCTCGATCTTCGCCTTCTCCGCCGCCTCGCGCAGGCGCTGCATCGCCATCTTGTCCTTGGACAGGTCGATGCCCTGCGAGTTCTTGAACTTGTCGACGAGCCAGCTGATGATCCGCTCGTCCCAGTCGTCGCCGCCGAGGTTGTTGTCACCGTTGGTGGCCTTGACCTCGACCACGCCGTCGCCGATCTCGAGCAGGGACACGTCGAACGTGCCGCCACCGAGGTCGAACACCAGGATGGTCTGCTCGTCGGAGCCCTTCTCCAGGCCGTAGGCCAGCGCCGCGGCGGTGGGCTCGTTGACGATGCGCAGGACATTGAGGCCCGCGATCTGGCCGGCCTCCTTGGTGGCCTGCCGCTGCGCGTCCTCGAAGTACGCCGGCACGGTGATCACCGCGTCGGTGACCTCCTCGCCCAGGTACGACTCGGCGTCCCGCTTGAGCTTCTGCAGCACGCGGGCGCTGATCTCCTGCGGGCTGTACTTCTTGTCGTCGATCTCGACCGACCAGTCGGTGCCCATGTGGCGCTTGACCGACCGGATCGTGCGGTCGACGTTCGTGACCGCCTGGTTCTTGGCCGACTGCCCGACGAGGACGTCGCCGTTGCGGGCGAACGCGACCACCGAGGGGGTGGTGCGGCTGCCCTCCGAGTTCGCGATGACCGTCGGCTCGCCGCCCTCCAGGACGGCGACCACGGAGTTGGTCGTGCCGAGGTCGATGCCGACCGCTCGCGCCATGCTCGTGTCTCCTCTCGAGACCCGTGGGTTCCGGGTATCCGATTGAGTGCCCTGCGCTCAAGTATTGGCCCGGATCGCTGTCTTCGCAAACCCGGACCTGAGCCGCATGCGCTCAAGTGTGTCACCCCGACCAACGGAGCCTGTCACGGGCTTGTTCCCGGATGGCTCAACGTCGCCGAAGACGCCGGTCAGGTCGGGTCGGTGCCGGTCCCGGGGCGGGTGGCGAGGGGCAGCAGCTCGCCCTCGTCGAACCGCACCGCGCGCGTGCCGAGCGGCACCCCGGTCTGCTGGGCCTCCATCATCTGCCCGTTGCCGAGGTACATGGCGACGTGGTGGATGGTGTCCGGGTCGGACTCGTCGTAGGCCCAGAACAGCAGGTCGCCGGGCTGGGCCTGCTCGACGGGGACGTGCGCCCCGGCGTTGTACTGGTCGCGCGAGACGCGCGGCAGCACGATGCCCGCCCGCTGGTAGGCGCGCAGCATCAGCCCCGAGCAGTCGTAGCTGTCCGGGCCCGTCGCGCCCCAGACGTAGGGCTTGCCGGTCTCGGCGGTCGCGAACTCGATGGCGGTGCGCGCGACCCCCGGCGGCAGCGACGCCGCCGGCCCGGGACCGGTGTCCGCGGCCGGGCGGCACTCCTGGATCGCGCCGGTGACCCCGGCGAGGTCGGTGACGAGGCTGTTGGCCAGCGTCTCCCACTTCGCGTAGGCGTTGGGGAACGCCGAGCGCTGCACGATCTGCGCGGCCTGGGTGACCGGCATCGCGTCCCAGCCGGGCACGGCGAGCAGGCGCTGCAGGAAGGTCCGCGTCGCGTAGACGGGGTCGCGCACCTGCTCGGGGCTCCCCCAGCCCTGGCTCGGACGCTGCTGGAAGACCCCGAGCGAGTCGTGGTCCACCGCGACGTCCATGCCCACGGTGCCCATCTGCGACTCCTGCATCGCCGTCGCGAGGGCGACCACCCAGCCCCGCGGCGGCACCGCCATGCCCTTGGCGACGCCGATGATCGTGGCCGCGGTCTGGCGCTGGACGTCGCTGAGGTCCGCCGACGTCTGCGGCGCGCTGCCCGACGGCGCCCCGGTGCCCGCTTCGCACGTGCCGCCGTCGGTGCCCTCGTCGCCGCCCGGCACGAACTGCCCGGCGACGAGCAGCCCCGCGGCCAGGACGACGACGAGGAAGCCGGCCAGCGCGGCCACCGGCAGCAGCAGGCGCAGGATGCGGACGCCGGGCGGCAGCCGGGGTGGCAGGCGGGACGGGAGCCGGGGCGGGGCGGTCACGGCCTCACCCCGAGGAGGCCCGGTCGTAGCCCGAGACGCGCCAGTCACCCGGTCCGACCTGCACCAGGAGGAGCTCGAGGCGCACCGCGTCGGTCGGCACCTGGACGCGCACGGCGTCCGGACGCACCTCGACGGCCTGGGCCGGTCCGGTGACCCGCGAGCCCGGGACGTTGGACGGGTCGACCGACGAGAGCACCGCGAGGTACTCGTCGGTGGTGTAGGGCGCGAGGCCCGCGCTCCACTGCGCGGGCGTCGTCCCCGGCGGGTGCGTCGCCCACGCCTGCGTCCAGCGCTGCGCCACCGCGAGCGCCACCGGCGGGACGTCGGTCAGCGGCAGGGTGCGGGGGCTGAGCTCGGTGACCGGGGCCTGGCCGGGTGCCGGCGCGGCGCGGGGGGCCGAGGCCGGGGCCGGGCCGAGCGCCTGGCCGCCGCCGTCGCCGCCCTCGCCCGGGCCCCCGGTGAGGTACGAGACGCCCGCGGCGAGCGCGATGACCACGACGAGCACGCCGAACAGCCGCGCCGGGGAGTGCAGCGGCCACTCCCACAGGGCGCGGTAGGCCGCCGCGCGCCCGCGCCTAGTCCGGATCGGCACGCGGGCCCCCCTCGCCGGCGGGCCGCGCGGGCCGCGTGCGGGTGGAGCGGCCCGTCGCCCCGGCGCCGAGGGGGCGGCTCGGCCGGTAGATCCGGTAGACGGGCGCGCCGTCGACCAGCTCGGCCTGCACCGGGCGCTGCGGTCCGCCCGCCTCGCCCGTCCGCGCGGCGACGCTGCGGTAGAGGCTGCGGTCGGCGTCAGCGACGGCGGCCCGGGCCCCCGTCGCGGCCCGGTCGCCGCGCGGCGTGCCGCCCGTGATCCCGCCCCCGCCGCTCGGCAGCGCCCGCTGGGCGCCGGTGCGGGTGGCGAG